>JBLRXF010000327.1:0-3557 GCA_047920875.1 Haliea sp.
CCGGTGCAGGCTGCCTCCGGAGATATCCAGAGCCAGCAGGATGCCGTGGCGGGACAGGCGCACGTTGAAGCGCAGGTCCGGGTCGGCCCGGTCTACCGAGGGCCGCTCGCCGCCGTGCGCCACGAACCAGTCGACAATGGCGTCCTTGCAGCGCTGGGCGCCGAACTGGGTGTTGCGGATGTGGGTGTTCTCGCCGCTGAAGTCGATGCTGAAGGTCTGGGACGGCGCCATGATTCCCGCCCAATCCACCCGCAGCAGGCCGGCGTAAAGGGCGTCGGCATCCTGGGCCTCGAACTTCGCCAGTGGCAGCAGCACCCGGTTGGCCAGCCGCGACCACAGACAGGCCCGATAGCCCATGGCCAGCGGCCCGTCGAAGTAGACCCCGGCAACGGTTTCCCGGCCGCCGCTCGCACCCAGTGCCAGCAGCTCGGCCAGCAGCAGGCCTTCGATGCCCTTGGGGCAGGTGGCAAACCACTGGCGCGTCGCGCTGGCGGGCAGCGTCGCGGGGGCCGCGCTGTCTTCGGGGGAACTGCTCATGCGGACTATCCTGGCGCGCACTGAAACGGGCGCCCAGTGTACCGGAAATGGCCTAGCTGCGCTTGCGAGGTGCCCGCTTGCGGGCCTTGACGGGGGCTTTGGCGGCGGCCTGCTTGGGCCCAGCGGCGGCCGGCGGCGCATTGGCCTGCTTCTCCTTTGCCATCACGTCCAGTACCAGCTGTGCCGCGCTGTCGATATAGCTGATGAAACGCTCGTGCTCGTCATCGCTGAGCCTGCGCAGGACGTCGTGCTGGCGGTAGAGGTTGACGAAACGGCGTTCGCGTTCGTACTGCCGTGGCAGCGCCATCACCCCCCACTGCTCCAGCACCTGCTCCAGCTGCGGGTTGTAGGTGCGCAGAAACTTGATCAGAAAGGGCACCGGATCGTGCCGGGCAAGCAGGCTGGCGCTGCGCAGCACCAGCTCCAGGGGCATGATTTTTTCCCCGCTCTCGACATCTTCCAGCACCGACTTGTCGGATACACCGAGGCTGTCCGCCAGCTCTTTCAGGGACAGCCCGGCGGTTTCGCGCGCGTCGCGCAGGAAGCGCCCGGCATCGGCCATCGCCTCCAGGCGCTCCGGCTCAAAACTGTTGAGCAGGGTGCTGCGCAGCCAGCCCTCGCCAAACATGGCGGTCATGGTGGCGGTGTGGCGGGCAATTTCCAGGGTGCCGCCGGCGACCTGACCGGTAAAGCGCATCAGGCCCGCCAGCAGGCTGTCGGTATCATTGCCGTGCTTGTTCTTGTCTGCCATGACGACAGCTTAGCTGAAGCCGGGTGAATTGCCGAGGTGGCGCCGCGCAGGCGGCATCATTGCACGCCCGACTCCAGACG
Source organism: Haliea sp. (assembly GCA_047920875.1). Classification (GTDB taxonomy): domain Bacteria; phylum Pseudomonadota; class Gammaproteobacteria; order Pseudomonadales; family Halieaceae; genus Haliea. The sequence goes on from JBLRXF010000327.1 coordinate 1,369, forward strand.
GAAGATCTCCCGCAAAATATCCCGCCACTCCTCGTACTGGCTCTCCAGGCTGCCGCCAAGGCGATACACACTGCCGCTGACTTCCAGCACGGTTGGCTGCACTTCGTTATTGAAGCCACGCGCCAGGTCCTCCAGGTCCTGCTGCTGGATCTTGCTCCACTTGAAGGCGTTGTAGGTCTGCTCCATGGCGGCATAGGTCCCGCGGGCGCCGGCGCGGTCGCGCTGGGCCAGCCGGCGCTGGTAATCTTCGCGGTACAGGGCCTGCTCGCGGCCGTACTGACGCCACAGATTGTAGGTGGGCTGCATCGTCTGGTAGAGATCCACATACTGCTCGTCGACGGTGTCGATAAAGCGGAATTCCTGCGCGCGGATCAGTTCCACCCGGGCCAGCATCGGGTCGCTGTCTGCCGGCAGGCGCAGCAGCTGATAGCGCCCGCTCTCCCCCTCGGCCACGAACCCGCCGAAGGACGCCGGGGCGAGAACGGCAGCCTGGCGCAGCAGCGCGATCTTTGGCAACTGCTGCAGCTCCGCGGCTGACAGACTGCGCCACGTGGCGAGCAGATCGTTAGCCACCTGGCGATGCAGATCGATAAACGGATCGCTGCCATCCAGCACCGGGTAATCGGCGTCCTGGGTCTCATCGGCGTAGACGCGGTCCAGCCAGATGCGGCCGCTGGCATCCTCGACCCGGATCTGCAGCACCAGGAAACGGCCGTCCGAATGCAGGATTTCGCCGCTCAGCTGCAGCACCGCCCCGGGCTGCGGTTCCGGCAGCACCCGCACCGCGCCCCAGGCATTGCTGGCCTCCAGCACCTGGCGCAGATGCACCGCCAGGTAGCGTGCCTCGGCCTTGCGGATATCGGGGAATATCCCCTGTCGGCTGAGACCTGCCTGCTGCTCGGGGATCCCCGGATTGAAGCTGACCAGGGCCAGATCCAGTGCGGGCTCAAGCGGCTGCTCCACCGTGTCGAGACTCACCGAGCCCACCGAGGCCGGCCAGGCCTGCGCCGCGGGCGGCAGCGTCTGAGCGCCCGGTGCCTGCGCCGGCGGCGCGCTGGCGCAGCCTGCCAGCAGCAGGAGCAGGGCCAGGCACAGGCCGGTGGTCAGCGGGTTTCGGTGGTGCACACTTTGCCTCGGGTCAGGGTCTGCTCGCAGGAGAAGCCGTGGGCCTCAGGGTCCATGCGCCGGTAGACACGGTTCAGGGTAAACGGGTAAGACACCCGATCGGAACTGACCGTGGTGGCAATGTTGAGCATCTGGCCGTCGGGCCCGAGGGTCAGGCGATGGCGAATGGACAGGCCCTCGGGCAGGGCCAGCACAAAAAACAGCTGGTGCGCATCCCAGCCGCACAGCTCACTGCCCAGGGGGGTCTCGACCACTGTGGGGCGACCGTCATGGAAGTCGCAGTCGAGGGCGAAGTCTCCCTCCCGTCGCACCCGGATCTGGCTGGCGTCCTGCTCGATATCCAGCAGCTGGGATTTGCTCACCAGATCCGCCATCTGCGCCAGGCCAATGATGGAGGCGCCGCTGTCGGTACCCGGGCTGCCCACCATCAGCGCGGCGCCAGGACCGCGCAGTTCCCCGCCAGCGGCCTGGGCGCGGCGCTCCGCCTCACGCTGCAGTTCCCGTACCAGACCGTTCAAGCGCACCTGGATGTTGTCGCTCTGGCCATAATCCAGAGACCAGCTGCCGCTGAAGTCGACCCCCGTGCGCGAGGCAACGGGCTGGCGCTGCTCCTGGCTGCCGCAGGCGGCGAGCAACAGGACCAGGAGGGCGGGCAACACGGTGGCAAAAGATTTCATCGGCGCCCAGTGTACCCCAGGCGCCGCGTTTACAGCAGGGGGGAGCGCTTAAGTAAAGAGCCCTTCCCCCGCCGCCAGGCGCTGGCCCAGGGCGGCCACCTGTGCGCCGGTGGAACCCAGGGCCATCTCGTTGTAGCGCAGCCACAGACAGTAGCGCCAGAGGGGATAATCGCGGTCAATGCCGGTGCCGCCGTGCACGTGCTGGCTGGCATAGCTGACCCGGTGGCCAACGTCGCCGGCCCAGATCTTGGCAATCTGCACCTCGGTGGTTGCCGGCTGCTCGTCGCTCAGCAAGGACAGTGCCTGCCAGGTACACAGGCGCAGGCACTCGACATCGATGTAGCAGTCCGCCATGCGATGCCCCACCGCCTGGAAGGTGGCGATGGG
>JBLRXF010000328.1:0-3553 GCA_047920875.1 Haliea sp.
CAACATGAGGACTGCGCCCAGAGTGATGCCGACATCGGACAGCCCCTGGCGCAGCTCCGAGTTGAGGCCAAGGTGGCCATAGGCGCGCGGGTGCAAACGCACAGTACCGAACGCCGTGGCCTGCACAAAGCCACGGCCTACCGTTGGCGCGGCAATGCTTGAATGAAGATCGGCAAGCCTTGCGTCAAGCCGGGGCCGGAGCAGATCGCCTGCGTCATGACCCAGGCCCAGGCTGAAGCGATAGCTCCTGGCTGCGGATAGGGGGTCCTGCTGCTGCGAGTGCCCGGTAACGCCGATCACAGTGCGCAGGCCGGTGAGTGAATCACCGGAGGCGGCGAGCGCGGCCACCGCGTCGCCCTCGTCAAAGGCACCTCTCCGGGTCTGTTGCCAGGTGACGCTGGCAAAGGGTTCCACGCGCTGACCTGGCAGCGCCACGGGCCGCTGCAGTCTGAGCTTGAGCAGGGTATTACTCGTGCTCAGCTCGCTCTCGAGTCTGCTGACCATGGCGGTGGGGTCGGGTCGCGTAGCGTCCGTGGTGCCTGATCCATAGCTGGCCATGCCGTGGAACAGCCATTCGGAAAATCTCTGCTGTGCATAAACAAAGCCAATCGTTTCGCTGAGCGAGCCGCTGCCACTGCCCGCGGAAACCCTGGTTTCGGCATGGGACAGCCCCACGCCAAAAAGAGTGCTCGCATTCGCCGGCAGGTCGAAGCCCAGAGCCAGCTGGCTGCGATCGCTGCTGAAACCCGAGGCAGTACTGTCGCTGTTGCGCCGGCCATGGTTCCAGCCCATATCGAGCCAGGGCGTGTGCCCTGCAGCAGCGGCATCGGTACTTGTTTGCGCACGCAACTGGCGGCTCTGAATCTGGCTTTGCACGGCGCCTTCCAGCCACTGGCTTGCCTGGGGTGCGGTGGCGGCCAGCGCGCCGTGAACCTCGCCGGACAGGTTCTGTACGAATTCCGGCAAAGCCAGGGCTGTCTTCCCGGCTGTGAGGTACAGCAACTGGGTCTGCGCAGTCGTCGCGGCGCCGGCCTGGTCGCTTTGCAGAAGCTGGTCCAGCGCCGCCGCAGAGGAGCGGCTGTTGCCGTTGCTTTCGCTGAGGTAAGCGACGTACGACGTTGGCACAACCCTGAGATCGATACTCCGGCTGGACAATACGTCATAGAAGGCCGCCAGACGGGTGCCGTCCGCAAGGTCGTCTGGGTGGGTCAGTGTAGAGAAACGGCCAACAATACCGCCCTCGGCGCTGACCACGCGGAAGTTGTCTCCCAGCAGCGGTGTGAAGCCATTGGATCCTGTGCCAGCAGCGTCATTCAGTACCGCCTGCAGTGTGCCAGCTGCGATAAACGTGTTCCCGGGCCCGGTGACCAAAAGTCGCGAGTAGTTGCCCGCGCCGTTGCTGGTGCCCGTGCCGTCGATGCCGATCTGATACCTGCTGCCAGGATGCATCTCGACCGTACCGGCGACGCTCAGTGTTCCCAGCGAGTCTCCAGGTGCCAGTATGCCATCGATCGCAAGCGCGCCGGAGAGGTTTCCCGTGCCGCGCATGACGGCGCCTGACGCTACGGTGACAGGGCTGAGGAGGCTGCCGTTTACCACCAGCGTGCCGTCCCCCACCCGCGTTCTACCCCTGTAGGTATTGTTGCCGCTCAGGGTCAGGGTGCCAGCGCCCAGTTTGTGCAGGCCGCCGTTTAGCCCGGCCCGATGACCTATGTCGTTGCTGAACTCCGAGTAGTATCCGCGTGCGACAGCGGCCTCGAAATCCGTTTCAAACAGCGCTGGCCCGCGGATTGCGCGGGCAACGTCGAGAAGGCCGCGGCCCCAGTCACTGTCGGGTGCGGAAGCCCGACTGGCGGTGGTCAGAACGGTGCTTGCAAGGTTGCTGTTGCTCATCCATGGAAACTGTTCAGCCACCAGGGCGACCGCGCCGGAAACCAGCGGCGCTGCCAGTGAGGTGCCGGCTGCATACAGATACCGGTCATTGCCGAAGCTGCTGTTGGCGTTGGCGCCCAGGATAAACTGGGTGGCGGCCGGTTTGCCCAGAACGCCACTGCCGCCGGGGGCGGCGAGGCAGTAGGCCTTGCTGAGGCCACAGCGGTTGGCGTAGTCCGGCAGCACAGTGCCGTCGACCGAGGTCGCGGTGACAACAATGAACCCGCCCATGGCAGCAATTTCGGCATCATGCGAAGGCAGCATCCCGGTGGCCAGCGGATTTGCCCCGCCGTAGTTGCCGGTGGTGAAAACGAGCACACTGCCGCGTTCAAGCGCGCTTTTGATGGCGGTGTTGGTGAGCGGCAGATTGTCCAGGAAATCCTGGTACTCCGCCCGGGGGTCAGGGAGCCCTTCACCCCAGGCCCAGCTGTTGTTGATGACCGCAGTCGACTGCATGCTGACGAAGTTGAGCGCGGAGGCGATGTAGTTGTCGGTGGTGGCCGGGGCGTCAAAGAAATTCATGGCGCCGATGACAAGGCTGGAGTTGAACGCCACGCCCTGCATATTGTTGGGTCGGGGATCTCCGTCCAGTCGTCCGGCTGATACACTCGCGACCGCGGTGCCATGATTGACGTGATCGATCAGGAAATCCGCGAAATCGCTGGTTCCCGACAGTCCGGTAATCGCATCGAAGCCGGCGATGATGGCCCCGGAAAATTCGCCGTGGTTCGGGTTGATGCCAGAGTCCACCAGGCCCAGTCTGACGCCTGCACCGCTCAATCCCGCGCGGTAGGCCGGGCTGACATTGATGCTTGTCAATGCTGGCTGATTGTCGAACTCTGTACCGGGAGCAAACTGCGCTGCGGCAAGCGGGGCATGGAACGCGGGCAGGAGAAATAATGCGATGGCGGTGACTTTGCGCATGCGGAGAGTGCTCACAGAGTGTCGAACAGTGGCAGAGTGATATTCATCCGCAGTCCCGGACTGGTGTTGCGCGCAGTGATGCTGCCACCGTGCTGGAGAATGGCCCGCTGAGCAATTGCCAGGCCCAGGCCATAGCCACCCGTGTCCCGGGCACGGGCGGAATCCACCCGATAGAATTCATCGAATATGCGGGTCAACTCCGCCGGGGGAATGCCCGGACCCTGGTCCTGAACGCTGATCAGAATTGACTCAGTATTCATACTTACAGTCACCGTGATCGCTGTATCCGGCGGGCTGTAGTAGAGGGCATTGCGCAGCACATTGTCGAAGGCCTTGCGCAGACGTTCGCCATCGCCCAGCACCAGTGCCTGCCCGGAAGCACACCGCAGCTGTATCGAGCGTCCGCTCTCGCGGCCTTCGAAGCTGGCGTCATTGCAGAGATCGCGCAGCAGGGACACCAGGTCAATGTGCTCATCCATGGCGCTGTCCTCGCTTTGGCTGCTCAGCAGTTCCGCGATCAGCTCATCAAGCCGCCGGGCTTCGCGCTCGATGCGCGAGAGCTGTGGCGCGACTGCGGCGGGATTCTGCTCGGCGAGCGCCAGCGCCACCCGCAGCCGGGCCAGCGGTGAGCGCAGCTCATGGGAGACATCCGCAAGCAGGCGACGCTGGGCAGCGATGCGCTGTTGCAGCAGCGCTG
>JBLRXF010000329.1:0-3529 GCA_047920875.1 Haliea sp.
CCAGGGCAGCAGCCCCTGCAGGATCTGCTTCAGATCGAGACGGGCAAAATCCTGCAGCCGCCGCACCTGCCCCAGATAGGGGAGCAGCCACCCCTCCAGATTCGCCAGCAGGGCCTGATCGCCCAGATCTGGCCAGGGATTGTCGGGCTGACCCTGCTGCAGCCGATACAGCAACTGCACCCGTGCACGCCACTGCTGCAGGGCCGGAGTCCAGGGCAGGAGTTGCAGGCCGCGGCGCCGCACCAGGGCAGCAAGGGCATCAGCCAGCGCATCGGGAGGCACCTGTTCCAAAGGTCGGCTCTCCAACACCAGCCGCCCCAGCCGGCGCTGGCGCTGGGCCACGAACTGTTCGGCGCGCTCATCCCATTCGGCCCGCTGCTCCAGGGTCACCAGGGGCGCGAGGACATCGTCAAAAAGCGCCGGGTTGAGCGCAGTGGCACTGTAGATGCGGTCCCCTGACTCACCGCTGGCACCACTGATTTCTGCTGTAGCAAGCCAGCGGGCCGTGCCCAGGCTGTCGCCCATGGGCAAGCTGGCACTGCGGCCGTTGGCCAGTTGAAATGCCTCGCCGCGGTCGCCCTCGCGAGCCCGAGCAATACGATCGGGCCAGGCACTGGCCAGAAGGACTCCCAGCACGTCCGCCGCCGGCACTGACACCGGTCCGCGCTGCTTCTGGTAGAGCTCCGAAACAATCGGCACATAGCGCCGCGCCTGCTGCCAGCAGCGGCGATACCAGCCCTGCAGCGCAGGTGGGCAAGGCCGCTTGTCGAGCAACACGTCCAGGGTGGCCGAAATCTCCGCATCCTGGTCGGCCATGGGATTCCGCTCCACCAGCACCGCCGCCAGCAGGGCCGCGGTTTCCCGCGCATCGATGTCACAGCCCACCAGCAACAGATGACCGAGGCGGGGATGCACCGGCAGCTGCGACAGACGCACGCCGTGAGGGGTCAGCTGCCAGCTGTCGTCGTCGCGGGCAAAGGCGGCCCCGCACAGCGCCAGCACCTCCAGACCCTGCTGATAGTTGGCAACTGGCGGCGGGTCGAGCCAAGCCAGCTCCAGCGGATTGCTCACGCCCCAGGCCAGCAGCTGCAGAGCCAAGGGCGCCAGGTCGGACTGCAGAATCTCCGGGGTGCGCTGCTCCTGCAGCCGCTGGAACTGTTCTTCGCTGAACAGGCGCTGGCAGAAACCCGGCCCCAGACGGCCCGCCCTGCCCGCTCGCTGAACGGCGGACGCGCGGGAGATGCGGCGGGTGCTCAGGCGGGTGGTGCCGGTTGCAGCGTCAAACAGGGCCTGCCGTTCAAGGCCGCTGTCGATCACCGTGCCAACACCCTCGATGGTGAGACTGGTTTCAGCAATGTTGGTCGCCAGCACCACCTTGCGCCGTCCCTGCGGGCAGGGCGCGATCGCCTGCTGCTGCCGCGCCAGCGGCAGGCCTCCGTACAGCGGCGCGACAATCACATCTGCAGGCAACTGCGACGTTAACTCGCGGGCAACGCGGCCGATCTCGGCCTGGCCGGGCAGGAATACCAGCACGCTGCCCTCACGTTCGGCCAGCGCCGCGCGAATCGCTGCTACCGCCGGCGCCACTACCGAAGCACCGGCGGCAAGCGCCGCGCCGTGGGCCACTTGCACCGGGTACTGGCGCCCTTCCGAGCGCAGCACCGCCGGGTCGGCAAGGAGTCCCGCCACCGCCACCCCCTGGAGCGTGGCGGACATGACCAGCAGCCGCAGCTGAGGACCCTCGCGGAACAGGGCTCGCCCCTGCAGTGCCAGCGCCAGCCCCAGCTCTGAATCCAGGTTGCGCTCGTGGAACTCGTCGAAAATCACCAGGCCGACACCGGCCAGCGCTGGGTCCCGCTGCAGGCGACGGGTGAGAATGCCCTCGGTGATCACCTCGATGCGGGTAGCGGGGCCGACCTTGTTCTCCAGGCGAATGCGGTAACCGACGCGCCCGCCAGGCTGCTCACCCAGCAACTCCGCCATGCGCACGGCAGCGGCTCGTGCGGCCACTCGACGCGGCTGCACCAGCAGTGTCGTCTGCCCGGCCAGCCAGTCCTCCGCCAGCAGCGCCAGCGGCACCAGGGTGGTCTTGCCGGCACCGGGCGGCGCCTCGAGCACCACATCGCGCCTCGCCGCCAGAGCTGCGCGCAGCGCGGGCAAGATGTCGGTGACGGGGAGACGGGGCAGGTCGGCGAGCAGCATCGCGCCATGGTAGCCGAGGCCGAGGGTGGCGCCAATGGCGGTGCAGCGCTGTGTTCTTTCGCACCACACTGGTGCGCCAGATCCGTCGTCATCACAGCCAACGGCTGTTTCACACGGCTGTCACAGGCTCCATGCACACTTGGGGAAGATTGGCAGGGTTTTTGCTGGATCAATTATCAGTGGCAAGCACAGCCTCTCCGCCACCCGCCGCGGGCGCGCGCCCCCAAGGAGTAAGCACATGAGCGATCAGGCACTGGAACAGCATGTAAACGCCATCACCGCTGCCGATGAGCCGGGGGCAGTGGCATTCTTTGATTTGGATGGCACGCTGATCGCGGGCTATTCCATTCTCGCGCTGGCCCTGGAGACCGCCCGTGCCGGACTCGGGCGCGGCGAGCTGCGCCAGCCTCTGAAAATGATTCGGGACGCCCTGCGGCAGCGGCAGCGAGAGAGCGGCGGCAACTACCACAAGTTGGTGCGACGCCTGAGCACAGCGCTCGCGGGTATCTCCGAAGACAGCCTGCGGCAGCTGGGCGAGCAGGCCTGCCAGCGTCACCTGGCCAAAAGCCTGTACCCGGAAGCCATCAGCCTGGTGGAAGCGCACCGGGCCGCGGGTCACAAACTGGTCATCGTCACCGCGGCCAGCCGCTATCAGGTGGAACCCATCGCGCGGCTGCTGGGTATTGAAGAGATCTGCTGCACGCGACTTGAGGTCCTGGAGGGGCGCTTCACCGGCAAGGTCATCAGCCCCATGTGCTACGGCGAGGGCAAGGCCCTGGCGGCGCGCCGCATTGCTCGCCGCGAGAACACGGGGCTGGACACCTGCTGGTTCTACACCGATTCGAGTGCCGACCTGCCGCTGCTGAAACTGGTGGGCCATCCGGTGGCGGTCAACCCTTCGGACAGTCTGGGTGCCCACGCCCGCAGCCAGCGCTGGCCGCAGCTGCGCTTCGCCAGCCGCGGCCTGCCGGATGTCGAATCCCTGCTGCGCACGGTCCTGACCGGGCAGGCCGTAACAGCCACGGCGCTGGTGGGCGGGATCGGCAGGCGGCTGGGGCTGGCGCGCTTCGCCAACGCGAATCGCGTGACCCAGCTGCTGGGGGATCTCGGCAGCGGCTTTGCCGGCCTCGATTTTGACATTGAGGGTGCGGAACATCTGCAACAGCGGCGTCCGGCGATTTTCGTATTCAACCACCAGAGCCTGCTGGATGCCATGGTGCTGGCGCACCTGCTGCGGCGGGATGTGGTGCCCTTCTGCAAACAGGAAATGGCGGGGATCCCGGTGCTGGGATCGATACTGCAGCAGGCCGGGACCATTTTTGTCGAC
>JBLRXF010000330.1:0-3524 GCA_047920875.1 Haliea sp.
CCTGGAAAAGCGCACGCTGAAGCCGAGGCTCGAGACCATGGTGCTGGACGGTGACACACTTACCCTGGAACGCGGCCGCCGCAAGCACGTGCTGCAACTCAAGGACTATCCGGAAGTGGCCGGCATGATCGAGAGTATCCGCGCCACCCTGCCGGAGCTGCCGGCGGCGAAGCGCCGGCGCTTTGTCGATGACTACGGGCTGTCAACCTACGATGCCGGCGTGCTGGCCGCCAACCGCCCCCTGGCCGACTACTACGAGGCCGTGGTCCAGGGCTGCGGTGACGCCAAGATCGCCGCCAACTGGGTACAGGTGGAGCTGCTGGGCCAGCTCAACCGCGGCGAACTGGACCTGGGCCAGAGCCCGGTGGACGCCGCCGCCCTGGCCGGCCTGATCCGGCGCATTCTCGATGGCAGCATTTCCGGCAAGATCGCCAAGCAGGTGTTCGAGGCCATGTGGGCCGGCGAAGGCGAGGCCGACTCGATTATCGCCGCACGCGGGTTACAGCAGGTCAGCGACAGCGGCGCCCTGGAAGCGCTGGTGGACGAGGTGGTCGGTGCCAATCCGGATCAGGTTGCCCAGTATCGGGCAGCGGACGAGGGCAAAAGGAAAAAACTGGCCGGCTTCTTCGTCGGCCAGATCATGAAGCTGTCCAAGGGGCAGGCCAACCCGCAGATGGTCAACGAACTGCTTAACAACAAGCTGGCAGCGGCCGGCAGCGATGGGGAATCATGAAGAAAGACAAGGAAAAGGTCATCGACGAGGTCTGGACCGAGGACCACGTGCGCAGCTTTCTGCAGTTCCGCGCCCACGACGGCAGCGATACTGACTTCCACATACTGCTGAAGGCCTACCAGAGCATGCGCGCCTCGGACTTCGAGCTGTTCCTGCAATTCTTTCTCGGTGACGGCCGCAACATCAATGCCACCGGCCGCGATGGCCGCAGCGTGCTGCAGATTGTCAACGAGCACCGCCACGGCGCCGAATACGCGGAGATCCTCCGCGACGCCGGGGCCAGCGCCTGAGCCGCACTATTTATCGATCTGCACCCTGCCCTTCATGAAGCGCTCGCGGTTGATGCGCTTCTGTTCCTCGCTCTTGCGCAGCAGCACGTAAGCGGCGCCTGTGCCTCCGTGCCGGGGCTGGGCGCTGTGAAAGGCCTGCACCACAGGCATCTCCCGCAGCCAGACATCCACATGGCCCTTGAGCACCGCGCTGCGCTCGCGCTCGGCCTTGCGCTCGCCCTTGCCGTGAATCAGCATGACGCTGCGCAAGCCCAGCTCGAAGCACTGCTCGATAAAGTCGAACAGCTCCTTGCGGGCTACGCGCACGGTCATTCGGTGCAGGTCCAGCCGGGCCTCCTGCTCATAGCGGCCCTGGCGCAGTTTGCGATAGACGCCGTTCTGCACGCCCGGACGCTTGAAATCCAGCACATACCAGGGATCCAGCGGCTCGGCTTCGCGGTCATTGAGGATATTGCGATCCGCTTCCGGCGCGGCCACCGCCGCCTGCCGTCGCTCTGCCAGGGAACTGTCGCGATCATCCAGAGGCCCGCCACCCAGCGCCACCCTGTGCTCCCGCTTCAGCGGCACTACATCGCCCATTTCCTGATGAAAAAGCGTTCTGTCGTCGTTAACCATGGCTTCCCGCCCCCATGCGATGCATCATTATAACCGACCCCTCCGCAGGCAGGACCTGGTTATGGAAGGCAACATCGTTCGCGGCGCCGGTTACCTGCTGCGCGGCGCCCGTCTGCTGACGCATCCGTCGCTACGGCTGTTTGTGATTGTACCGCTGCTGGTCAATATCCTCATCTTCGGCTCACTGCTCGGGCTGACCTTCGGCTTCCTTGATCGCAGTATCAGCAGCTGGATAGATAGCCTGCCAGACTGGCTGGGATTCCTCGAGTGGATTATCTGGCCGCTGCTGGTAATCGTGTTCGGCCTGCTGACGGGCTACGTCTTCACCGCCGTCGCCCTGCTGATCGCCTCGCCCTTCAACAACCTGCTGGCAGAAAAAACCGAGGAGCTGTTCACAGGCAGGCCCGTCGATGCGCTGGAAGGCCCGCTGGCGGCGCTGCTGTCGGTGCCAAGGGCAATCCTGCGAGAGCTTGCAAAACTGCTGTATTACGTACCGATGGCCTTGCTGGTGCTGATCCTGAGCTTTGTGCCGGGTATCAATCTGGCGGCGCCGCTGCTGTGGCTTCTGCTGGGTGCATGGATGATGAGCATTCAGTTCGTCGATTACCCGGTGGATAACCACCAGCTGGGGTTCGCAGAGGTGAAGGCGGCAGTGGCCAGACGCCGGCTGAGCAGCCTGGGTTTCGGCGGCTTCGTCGCTCTGTGTGCCGGCATTCCGGTGCTCAACTTCTTCGTGGTACCCGCCGCAGTGGTGGGCGCTACCCTGCTCTGGTGCGAGGAACTGCGCTAGCGACGGTTCACTCCAACAGCTCGGCCGGCGGATGGGTGCACTCCAGCCGCGCGCCGAGCAGTGCTTCGATATCCGGCAGCAGGAAGGCGTCGTCCTCGCTGGCGAAGCTGATGGAAATCCCGGTGGCGCCGGCACGGCCGGTGCGACCGATGCGGTGGACGTAGTCGTCGGGATCCTCTGGCAGATTGTAGTTCACAACGTGGCTGACACCGTCGACGTGGATGCCGCGGCCGGCAACATCCGTCGCCACCAGCACCTTGATCTCCCCTTTCTTGAACTGGGCCAGGGTGCTGCTGCGCTTGGCCTGGGGAATCTCCCCGGACAGAATGCCGCAGGACACCCCGGCCTTGCGCAGGCGCTCATGCAGTCGCCGGACCTGGTCGCGGCGGTTGGCAAACACGATCACGCTGCTGGCTTCGGGGCTGCGCACCAGATTGACCAGCAGCTTGTAGCGCTGCTCGCTGCTGACCAGGTAGACCTTCTGGTCGACGGAATCGGTGGCCACGTGGTCGGGCTCGATTTCAACCGTGATTGGCTCGTAGGTCCACTGTTCGGACAGGTTGATGATGTCCTGGGTAAAGGTGGCAGAGAACAGCAGGGTCTGGCGATCCTCCTTGCGCGGGGTGGCGCGGACGATGCGCTTGACCTGGGGGATAAAACCCATGTCCAGCATCCGGTCAGCTTCGTCCAGGACCAGGATTTCCACCCGGTCCAGAAATACGTCCCGGCGCTGCATGAAGTCGATAAGGCGTCCGGGCGTTGCGACCACCAGGTCAACCACGACGGACCCGAGGCGGTTGAGCTGCTTCTGGTAGTCCATGCCGCCGATCAGGGTTGCGACCTTGAGCCCGGTGTACTTCGCCAGTTCCTCGGCATCGGCGGCGATCTGCATCACCAGCTCCCGGGTCGGCGCGATCACCAGCGCCCGCGGCTCACCCAGAAAGCGCTCACCGTCATCGGGATTGCAGAGCAGATCGTTGAATACAGTAATGAGAAAAGCGGCTGTCTTGCCGGTCCCGGTCTGGGCCTTGCCAATGGCATCGTGGCCCTGCAGGGTCTGGGGCAAAATCGCGGCCTGGATCGGGGAGCAGTACTG
>JBLRXF010000331.1:0-3517 GCA_047920875.1 Haliea sp.
CAATGAGCTACCGATTGTGACTGGCTATGCCTACTGCAGCGAGGGCCTGATCACTCAGTTTGATCGCGGTTACAACGAAATGACCTTCAGCCGTATCGCGGTACTCACCGGGGCTCGCGAGGCCATTATTCACAAGGAGTTTCACCTTAGCAGCGCCGATCCGCGCCTGGTGGGGGAAGACAACGCCGTACCGATCGGCCGCACAAATTACGACGTGGCCGATCAGCTGGCCAATCTGGGTATGGAGGCGATTCATCCCAAGGCGGCCAAGGGCCTGCGCCAGAACGGTATCCCGCTGCGGGTGAAGAATACCTTTGAGCCTGAGCACGGCGGCACTCTGATTACGCGCGACTATGTCAGCGACACCGCCTGTGTCGAAATTATCGCCGGTTGTCGCGGCGTCTATGCACTGGAGCTGTTTGATCAGGACATGGCGGGGATCGTGGGTCAGTACGATACGGAGATACTGCGCACCATGCACCGCTTCAAGGCACATGTTGTCGGCAAGGACATCAACGCCAACACGGTCACGCACTATCTGAACACCAACCTGAAAACGGTGAAGCGGATCAAGACCGCGCTGCAGGAGCTGTATCCCGAGGCCGAGATACGAGAGCAGAAGGTCGCCATTGTCTCCGCTATTGGCAGTGACATGGAGGTCCCCGGTTTGCTGGCCCGGACTGTGGCCGCCTTGTCACAGCATGACATCAGCGTGCTGGCTATCCATCAGTCGATGCGCCAGGTGGACATCCAGTTCATTGTCAATGATGACGACTACGAGCTGGCGATCAGAAGTCTGCACGAGACCCTGGTGGAACCGCTGGATCACGGCCTGGCCATCTGCCTCGCCTCCTGATTACGCCGCTTGGCCACCGCCCCGCCTGCGGTATACTGACGCCGTGCGAAGTCGTTCAGGATGGATTGCATGCGCGTTTTGTTCCTTTTCGGGTCACTGTTGCTGGCGGCCTGCGGCAGTATTGGCCCCGGCAAACCGTCGGACTCAGATGTCCCGATGGCGGCGATTGCGGCTCCGGCACAGACGCTCGTCTTCGAGTGCAGCGACGACTACAGTTTTATTGCCCGCACGGGTCCCGGTGAAATTGCCCTCTGGCTTGAAGACCGCTACCAGGTGCTGGGCCAGGTGCGCAGCGCTTCCGGGAGCAAGTACGAGGACGGCACAACCGTGTTCTGGTCCAAGGGGGTCGCAGCCACTCTGACAGTCGACGGTCAGGAACACAGCGACTGTGTGTCGGTACCGGCGCGGGTCCCCTGGGAAGACGCTCGGCGCCGCGGGGTAGACTTTCGGGCCACGGGCAACGAACCGGGCTGGTATCTGGAAATGCAGCGTGACCGACAAATTCTCTTTGTCGGTCATTACGGCAGACAGCGGGTATTCACGCCCTGGGTTGATGCCAGGGTCAACGGCGACCGCGGGCAAACCTATCATGCGATCACGGAGGCGCATGATCTGCATATCCATATCCTTCAGGAGACCTGCTCAGACACGATGGCCGACAGCGTGTTTTCGCACACCGTTCGCGTCCGGCTCGACGGGAGCGAACTTCAGGGCTGCGGGATGTGGCTGGAACACCCCTGGGAGTAGTGCCAGCGCCTTGACTGACATCAATACTCGCAACGGTCCATTTCTTTATTATGTTCGCAGGGTGAGTTGCTCATCCACGTCCATAGTAAGGAGTGAAACATGAAGCAAGTAACAAGCCTGGCCCTTGCGGCCTTGCTGGTTGGTGGTGCGGTCAATGCCAACGCTTATCAAGCGGGTGACTGGATTGTGCGCCTGGGGGCTACCACCGTAGCGCCCGATGAAGACAGCGACAGGGTTGTGCTGCCCACATCGCCGGCGACAGTCCTGCCCGGCGTCTCAATCAACAATGACACCCAGCTCGGTATCATTCCCGTATACATGCTGACGGATAACTGGGGCGTGGAGCTGCTCGCGGCGACGCCGTTTGAGCACGATGTCAAAGTCAACGGCGTCGGCATCAATGCCGGTTCTGTTACCCACCTGCCGCCGACCTTGAGCATGCAGTGGTACCCCTTTGGTGGCCAGCGCGGTTGGCAGCCCTACGTCGGCGTCGGCTTGAACTATACGTTTATCTATGACGAAGACGTTGATCCTCAGCTTGCAGGTGCGCTGGAAGCCCTGCTGGGTGCTACTGAAGCGAAATTGTCGCTGGATGACTCCTTCGGTCTTGCAGCGCAGGCCGGTGTGGATATCCCGCTGTCGGACAACTGGGCGATCAACCTGGCAGTCTGGTATATCGATATCGATTCCACCGCCAAGATACGCACCGATGTGGGCACGGTTGAATTCGACGTGTCGATTGATCCCTGGGTCTATAACGTGGGCATTGCCTACCGCTTCTGAGCGTTCTGAGCTGGCGAGCCGCTGTGCGCGGTTCGTCAGCCTGTACCCGCAAGCTCCCTTTGCTCCGCTCTGACCAGCCACTAATGATGATGTTCGCCATGTCCTGAATCCAGCTGTTGCTGCTGACCGTGGTTACCATGTTCCGCGTGGTTGCCGTGGCTGAAGGTCAAATACAGGCTCCACACTCCCGATAGTATCAACAGCATCCCCAGGACAAGTTTCAGCCCCCTGCGCCGCAGCAGTGACTGTACAGCACCGGCACCGTAGCTGGTTGCGAGCATGGCCGGCAGCGTTCCCAAGCCAAAAAACAGCATCATCAACGCCGACGTTCCCGCGTCCTGTGCCGTTGCTGCCCAGGCGAGGCTGCTGTAAATGAGACCGCAGGGCATCAGCCCCCAGCACAGCCCGAGTGCCGCGCCCTGATACCAGTGCCGCAGCGGCAGCAGCTTGCCGGACCAGCGCTGCACCGGGCGCCAGAGCAGGGCGCCGCCCCGTTCCAGCGACTGCAGGGCCCGCCACCAGTCGGCTATGTACAGCCCCATGGCGACCAGCAGAATGCCGGCCAGATAGCGCAGCCCCATGGTCCAGGCGGCGATGTCGATGCTGCCGGCGGCAAATCCCAGGGCGCCTCCGAGCAGGGTGTAGCTCGCAATGCGGCCGCCGTGATAGGCCAGAGTCATGCCGGTTCCCTTGGCACCACCCAGCTGCAAGGCCGCGGCGATGCCACCGCACATCCCCAGGCAATGGCCGGCCCCCGCCAGTCCGAGGGCAAAGGCGCTGCCGAGCTCAGTCACCAACGTTATTGTCCTTTTTTGGCGGGGATGTCTGTTGGCCTGATTTCTCATCCATGAGAATGCGGGAGGCTTCCTTGTCCAGATCCTCGTACTGGCCACTGTCTATGGCCCAGATCAGTAAACGGATAACGATCACGCAGAAGATCAGCGCGATGGGAATCAAGAGATACAGGCTCTCCATGGCAAGTGCCGCCTCAGTCGTCTGACTTGTTCAGGCGCAGCGAGTTCATCACCACGATCAGCGAGCTGAGCGACATGCCCAGGGCGGCCACCCAGGGTGGCACGAAGCCCATCGCTGCCAGCGGTATCCCGCTGCAGTTATAGCTCAGGGCCCAGG
>JBLRXF010000332.1:0-3514 GCA_047920875.1 Haliea sp.
CCTGGCCATCACTGTGGGTGGCCGCTGGTCCGAGGATGAGCGCCTGGCCGTCCTGGATCGTGCGGTGGAAAACGTGGCCACGGGTACGGTGACGTTTAATCCACGGCCCAGCGAGGGGGACCGGGATTTCGACAATTTCAGTCCGTCTTTTGTCGTTGCCTGGCAAGCTGATGAGGCCATCAATGTGTACGCCAAGGTTGTCGAGGGCTACAAGAGTGGGGGCTTCAACGCGCGGGCGACGACCCCCCAACGGTTCAGCGAGGGCTTTGATGACGAAACGCTGGTGTCCTGGGAGCTGGGGCTGAAATCAGACTGGCTGGATCGCCGCCTGCGGTTGAATGCGGCACTGTTCCGGTCTGACTACGAGGATATTCAGGTCAACGTGAAGTCGGATCCGAACAACCCCATCCTCTCGGATGTGCTGAATGCCGGTTCGGCTACCGTCGACGGCCTTGAAGTCGACATCTCAGGGCTGTTGGGTGAGAGCCTGCGCTACGATGTTCGCTACGCGTGGCTGGATGCCGGGTTCGATCGCATCACCGCTGCCGACGGCACCAACGTGGCTGACAGTTACCGGTTTATCGGAGCCCCCCAACACTTCGTCAGCCTTGGCCTCGAATACACGCTGGCCACGGCATTGGGACCACTGCAGCTGGCCAGCCAGTATGTGTGGCAGGACGACAGCTTCTCCAGCACGACGATTGATGCAGGGACCTATATCATCCAGGCACACGGCCTGTGGAATGCGCGCTTGACCCTGTCACACCCCCTGCCCCGGGGAGAGGTGCAATTGGCTCTCTGGGGTAAAAACCTCAGCGACGAGGAGTACTACACGGCGCATTTCAACGGCGGCGCCGGTTTCCCGGTCGCCTCGGCCATCTGGGGCGCGCCGCGCAGTCTGGGAGTGGATTTCAGCTACGCCTACTAGGCCGGGCTATTAGCGTACCTGATACAGTTTTACCCACTCCGTCAGCAGACGCACCCCGTAGCCCGTTGCCCCAATGAGAGGTGGCAGACTGGTGGGCTCGTAGCGGCCATTCCCGGCCATGTCGATGTGCACCCAGGGCGTATCACCGGCAAAGCGCTGCAGAAAGATGGCGCCAGCCTGGGCGCCGGGCTGGCCGGTGTTTCTCATGTCGGCGATGGGGCTGTCGATGATTTTTTCATAGGGTCCCAGCGGTAACTGCCAGACGCGCTCACGGGTCAGTTCTCCGGCCGCTTTCAAGGTCTCGAGGATGGCCTCGTCATCACTGAAAATTGCCGCATAGTCGCGCCCCAGAGCACCGACCTTGGCGCCGGTGAGCGTTGCGATGTCGGCAATTACGCGCGGCTGGAAGTGCTTCCGGGCATACCAGATACCATCCGCCAGGATCAATCGGCCCTCGGCATCGGTGTTGGCGACTTCAATGGTCATGCCATTACCCGCGGTGACCACATCGCCTGGGAGCTGGGCAGTGCCGGAAATCGCGTTCTGCGACAGGGGCATGATGCCCACCACGTTGATCTTTGCTTGCTGTCCCGCCAGCGCCTCAATGGTGCCGGCCACGGCGGCAGCACCCGCCTTGTCGCCGGTCATGGCGAGAATCGAGGCGGAGTCGGTCTTGATATTGTAACCGCCGCTGTCAAAGGTATTGCCTTTGCCGACGATGGCAATGGGCGCGTCATCACTGCCGCGCCAGTGCGCAATCAGCAGATGGGCGCCGTGCTGGCTGCCTTTACTGACGCCGTAGAGTGCGCCCATGCCGGCTTTCAGCACCTGCTCTGGATTGAGAATGGTGATCTTGACGCCCAGTGGCTGCAGCCGTTGGCGCACATAGTCAGCAA
Organism: Haliea sp.; assembly: GCA_047920875.1. Taxonomy (GTDB): domain Bacteria; phylum Pseudomonadota; class Gammaproteobacteria; order Pseudomonadales; family Halieaceae; genus Haliea. Next base: position 1,825 of record JBLRXF010000332.1, read on the forward strand.
AGGCGGCGGGGTGGCCGTCACTGGCGGGCAGGTTGGTCAATTCGCGAGCCGTGAACACGCCCTGGGCCAGGGCCTGTAGCTGCTGCCAGGCCTGTTCGCTGGGTTCCCGCGCGGTGACCAGCCACTCATAGGTCTGCGCTGGCCGCGGCTCCGCTGCGCTCTTGAAGCGGTCAAAACGGTAGTTGCTGAGATCAATGCCGTGGGCGATTGCGGTGACGATAGCGGTGTTCAATGTTGGGTCGGGAATCAGCGCTGAATGCACCTGCACAGTTTGCGCCTTGCCCGGGTTGAGATAATTGGCCAGGGTGGTTCCCAGCATCTCGGCGTCTGCGCGGGCCAGCTCGGCAGGTTCCCCCAGGCCAACGGCGATCAGCCGATCAACCGCCAGACCCGCGGGTGCCAGGATTTCCAGCTGCTGGGCCAGGCTGCCGTCAAAACCCTGAGCAGCGAGGGCCCGGCTGAACTGCCGGCGGGTGTCATCCCCCCAACCGGGCAGGCCGTCGCTGTGATTGAGCGGCACCAGGACTACCAGGGTGTCTGGTGTGCTGGCAGCCTGCTCGCGAAAGCTGTGGCTGGTGTTCAGGTAGTCGGCGGCTGCGACCGTTGCCAGTAGTGTCAGCAGCAGCCCTGTGGTGAAGCGATGCAGTAGTGTCATGAGCCCATGCCCTGTGGTGTGGTGAATGGCTTTCAGGTCGTAATGATCAGCCTTAGCGCCTGCAGCTGCAGGCTGGCGTGGCGGATGTGGACGGCGCACTCCTCGATCCTGTAGTCGAGGTGGTCCACTTCCTCCTGACGAATGGAGGGATTCACCGCACGCAAGGCCTGCAGCCGCTCCCGCTCGGCACCGAGATTGCGGCGCATGGCTGCCTCTGCCTCTGCGAGGGTGGGGGCCAGCTTTTCTTCCGCGAGCTTTGTCGCCAGGGCCATCTTGGTATCAACTTCCCGATGTACCTGCTTGATGATGGCCAGCGCCGTGCTCTTGTTCACTCTTTCCACCAGGCCGTTGAGCCGCTCATGCGGCACCAGCGCAGCCAGATCCTTGCCGCGGGCATCGACCAGGAGGCGCAGCGGTGACAGCGGCAGGAAACGCTCCAGCTGCAGTGCCCGGGGAGCGACGCAGTTGATGGTGAAGATACTCTCCAGCAGCATGGTGCCAGGGGCGATACCTTTCAGTTTGATGGTGCCCAGGGCGGCATTCCCCAGCTCGGTTGAACGCACCATATCCATGGCCTCTACCAGCATCGGGTGTTCCCAGGTCAGGAAGGCGATGTCTTCCCGCGCCAGGGCCTTGTCGCGCGAGAAGGTGACGGTGGTGCCTTCCTCGTGCAGGCCGGGAAAATGGCCGGTAAGCATGTGGTCCGTGGGGCGCAGTACCAGGGTGTGTTCCGAGTGATGTTCATGCTCCACCCCGTAGGCTTCACACAGTGACTCCAGGTAGGCTTGCAGTCGATCGCTGTCTTCGTTGGCTTCGATCTCGCTGATCACAGCCGCTGCCACCGCGGGTTTGCAGGAGTTGCGCTCCAGCAGGCGGTCGCGTCCCTCGCGCAGTTCGGCCCGGGTTTTCAGGGTGAACGCTGCGGTGTCAACCAGTAGCTCGTCAAAATCCGCGCTGCGCCGGCGCAGCTGTGCCAGCAGACGCTCTTCGAAGCGCTCGAAGATGAGCGTGCCCGCGGAGCAGCTCTCGTGAAAC
>JBLRXF010000333.1:0-3510 GCA_047920875.1 Haliea sp.
ACATGAACATGGGGCTTGGCCAAGGCGCGATACCAGGTATTGGATTGCAAAATCCGCTTGCAGCCAATGACATAATTCGGGGTCAGGCGTGCACGTAAATCCTCCGCCTTGATACTGCGATAAATATTTCGACGTGCAGCATTTTCCAGTCGCCTGATAAAAAGTGGGTGCTTCAAACTGCGATTGAGCAGCTCAAACTGGAGATACAGCAGTTTCCGCAACAGCGACTGAAGCGCGGGGAAGCGTTTAAAAATAGCCTGCCAGCGCGCCGTGACGACCAGATCCAGCTTCGGCAACACCCAGGGCGCCGTGCGTTGGAACAGGGTAAGCTCCCTGACTCTGGGCACAATGGCAGGCACAAACTGGATAGCCGAAGCGCCGCTACCAATCACCGCGACCTTTTTGTCGGCCAAATCGCAATTGTGATCCCACTGCGCCGAATGGAAGCTGGTGCCGGTAAAGGAATCCATGCCTTTGAGCTCGGGCGTGACCGGCTGATGCATGGGGCCGCAGGCCATAATGACAAAACGCGCGGTAAAGTCGCCTGCGCTGGTGCGAAGCCGCCACAATTTCTGTTCCGGTTTCCAGCGGGCCTCGAGCAACTCGTGGTTAAGGCGAATTGAATCCGTGACGCCAAATCGGGCCGCTGTGTCGATCGTGTAGGCTCTGATCTCGTCCTGCCGAGCGAAAAAACTGCTCCAGTTGGGATTGGGCGCAAAAGAAAAGGAGTAAAGCGCCGAGGGAATATCGCAGGCACAGTCAGGGTAGGTATTGTCGCGCCATACCCCGCCGATTTCCGCACCCTTTTCCAGTACCGTAAAACTGTAGCCAGCCTCGCGCAGCTTGATTGCGGCGCCAATACCGGCAAATCCGGCACCAACAACAACGACGTCAAAATGCGGTCTTGCCGCTGAACTTGCCAGAGCCATACTCAGCGAATCCCCTGTTTTGCGGCTTCGCACCAATGCACCGGGTCCTTGGCAACTGGTATAGCCATGCCTGTATGCCCCAAAGCCAGTGTAGCCTGCATCATCAGTGCCTCGATCTGCCAGTCATCCCACTGTTGGGCTGCCGCATCATAGCCATGAATATCGTGCTGCGCGGCGCTGCGCGCCTGGATGTCAGCCGCGGCGCAGCTCGCTTCACGGGCCAGGCGCAGATAGTTGCTCGGTTTGTAGCGAGCGATGCCACCCATGATCGGTGAGATTCCGTCGCCAAATATCGCCTTGCTGCCCAGCCTGCGTACTGGCGAGTGCGCAATGGTGAATCCACCATCAGCGGCCACGACGGTAACGGCGATACCCTCCTCGACGCCTTGTACAAACCCGCGCACTGCGCCGGTATCACGGTCAAGCAAACCAAATCCTGCTGCCAGCAACAGCGAGTTCTCGCCCAGCTCCCTGCTGGCACCGATGGATACAGCAATCCCGTTGGCGGTAATCGTCGGCGTCAAGGCGTTGACATTGGTGTGATTTGGATAGACATCGAGCTCGGCTGTCCATGCATGTTCGGCACGATCGCCCCTGTCCCACAGCTTGAAGACATCTCGTGATGTCACAACATACAGCTCCCGATTGTCCGCTGACACGGCGACTGAGGCTGCGACCTGGTCGCCAACGTTGATCCGCCAGATCTCCTGCAGGTTGCGATCCAGGGCCATGACGTTGCCATTTTCGTCGGTAATATACAGACGCTGGCCATCATTGCTTACGGAGGGTGTGGAGCCGGTGCCGCCATCGAAGTCATAGCGGGCTGCAATAACCAGCGCCAGGCGACCTGCCCCGGGAACAAGATCCAGCGCATAAATGGCACCGTTCGCGGAAACACCATCCAGGCTGCCGTCAGCTTCATCGGGAGCCGTGGCCGCAATAAACAGCCTGCCGCTGTTGGGATCAACCGCATAAAAGTTCGACACCTCCGAGCCCGCGCCGTAAATAATGCGGACCATGGCCGTAAACAGGCCATCGGTCACAGGCATTTTGCCAAAGCGGTCCTCGGCCAGGCGGTCGCCCCGTCGCAAAATCCACTTGGACGGCATTTTTCGGGCCGACGCCGCAGCGCTCACGCCAGGCAATGCAAACGGTTCGGCCAGCAAGGATTCACCGGTGGTTCTCGCCAATACGGCAATTTCACCGTTCTCGGTCACCACTGTCAGCGCATCATGTTGCGGTACGTAGTTCACGCCCCAGGCATGCGGTACGTCCTTGCCTGGGTAGCTCAGACCAGTAGGCTTGTGCCAAAGCACATCACCCTGGGGCGATACCGCCCAGGCCCAGTGATAGGTCGAATGGTAAATGGTCTGCGGCTGTGCAGCCTCCGGCGTGTCGAGAATCAGCGGCGCCCCGGCACCCTTGCGATCACCTTTGCTGGGCAAGGTCCACAAACGTTTACCATCGGCAGGATCCAGGACGACCAGGCTCACGTCTTCCCGCGGATAGAGGGGACTGAAATAGATCTGCCCCAGATCATCAATACTGGGGCCCTCGGGGACAAACAGATCCCGTTCGGCCACCCAGGCCAACGCCTGCTCCGGGGCTGTGGCAATCCACAGATGGTCAGTGTTGTTCAGGCCCACGTGCATGGTGCGAAATGTTACCGGGAGAGCCATATGTTTATCGAAAGTACCTACAACCGGCTTGACCTGCGGGCGCCACTGGGTGCCGCCGTCATCGCCGATAACCCGAGCGACAGGCGCAGCGCTGAATTCCCGCCAGCCCGCGAACAGGGCGATAGCGACAAGAACAACCGCAACGGCCCAGCTCTTCAGGGTCAGCTACCTGCCACTTTTGGCTCAGCCGCCCAACTTACCAGCAACTCGCGGGTATCCTGCTGCCAGGGATGAAAGCCCCGCTGGTAGAATGCCCTGTAAGGCACCCAGCCTCCACTGAAGGCCCCCTTTTTGCCAAACAATCTCACCAGCCCGGCGTACCACAGTCTGAGGTTCAACAGCTGGCCTTCTCGCCGGAGAATGTAAAACAGCGCGCCGGCAAGCTCCAGGCTCATCAGCAGCGAAACCCGCCGCATGACGGCCAAACGCAGGCCTTCGCCGCCGCCTACGGCGCGGTATACGTCATAGGCTACCGCCTTGTGCTCCATTTCCTCCGCCGCATGCCAGCGCCAGAGTTCTCGCATTGAAGGCTCTGCTCTCTCCATGATGGAGCCGGGTTTCAGCAACAGCTCAGCCAGCACTCCGGTAAAGTGCTCGATGGCTACGGTGACAGCCAGTTGCTGCAGTGGCGTCAAATGTTTGCGGGCCAGGTTGAGGCGGCGTGTCAGCGTGCCCTCCAGTTTTTCCAGGTCGTAGCCGCGAGCCGCACACAACGCCTCGTTGTAGCGCTGATGCTCTCGCCGATGAAAGCCCTCCTGACCACAGAAACCCTTGATATTCTCCTTCAGTTCCGGGTCGCTTATCTGCTCTGAGTAGTAGCGAACGCTATCGATAAAAAACTTTTCGCCCGCAGGAAACGCAATCGACATGCCATTGAAAAAGGCGGTGAGAAAAAGGTCGTT
>JBLRXF010000334.1:0-3506 GCA_047920875.1 Haliea sp.
CACCAGCACCAGCACGATAATGACGCCGCGGGCAAAGCCGAAAATCGTGCCCAGCAACCGATCCAGGGTGCCGAGACCGGTGGCTTTGACCATCTGCGCCATGAGCATGCTGACCAGCCCCGTCAGCAGCAGCACACCCACCAGCAGCAGCAGCCAGGCAGCGATATAGCGCGCGGTGATATTGCTGATCAGCCCGGTCATGCGCGAGGCCAGTTCGCCGGCAAAGATATAGGCAAGGACGAAAGCGGCTATCCACCCCAGCAAGGACAGGGCCTCGCGGGTAAAACCCCGCAGCAGGCTGAGCAGGGTAGACAGGCCCACGATTGCGACCACCACCCAGTCCACCCAGGTGAACGCATCCAACATCACCATTCTGGCCGTACTCCCGGGCATTGATCCCCTGAGCTGGGCATTCTAGCAGAGCGCTCGGGTCCGCTGAAGGAAAGCCGGGAACTCATTGGGCAATCCACATCAGGGCACGTAGCGCTTGACCAGGGATGTGACCCCGAATTCAGCGTCAATCGCGGGGCGCAGCGCCTCCAGGCGGGCGCGTTCGAATTTGGGCCCGATATTGACCCGGTAGGTCACCCTGCCGTTAATGTTCGCCGGGACCACCCAGGCTTTCTCGCCCCGTGCCTGCAGGCGCTGGCGCAATTCTTCCGCGCGCTCGGCGCTGCTCACGCTGGCGACTTGCAGCATCCAGGCCACCGGGACGCCCTGGGCATCAAGCACCGGCTGCTCCGGCCGCTCGCTGCGGGTTTCCCCCGGTGACGGTGGTGCGGCCAGCTCTGGCCCTGGCTCTGCAGTGCTCTCCGCTGCCAGGGGTTCAGCAAACAGGCGGAAATCCTCCTCAATGCCCGGGTCGCCGGCAGAAGCCTCCGGATCGAAGTCCAGTTCCGGCGAGCCGCGCAGGCCGGCGGGATCCGGCGCGGCGATGGGCGTTGTGTCCACATTGGGGCGAGATGGCATGCGCAGGTCTTCCATACCTGGGCTTGGGTCCGGATCGACGAAGATGATGGGCCAGAAAATCACGCCCAGAGCCATCAGGATGAGTGCGCCGACCAGGCGCTGCTTGAGGATATCGTTCACCGCTTATCCCTGCCCCCGCTCCTTCGCCAGCCAGCTCATGGCTGCCGCTACCGTATGAAAGGATCCGAACACCACCACCCTGTCCCCGGGCGCCGCGATACTGCGAGCGCGCGCCAGGGCCTGGCGCAGATTCTTGCTGACGCTGATCATCCCCTGCCCCGCCTCGCGCAGCAAGGCCGCGACCGCTGCAGCCTTGGCCGCGCGCGCATTGCCAGGCTGATCCGCCAGGAACCAGGCGGCAAAGCGTTCACCCACCGCGTCGATCATGGCCCGGATATCCTTGTCCGCCATGGCGGAAAAAACTGCAAGAGTCTTTCCCTCACAATGACTTGCGTCCATAAACTCAACCAATCTATCAACAGCTGCGGGGTTGTGCGCAACGTCCAGGATCAGCTCCAGCCCGGCCACGCTCACGCGCTGCCGGCGGCCAGGCGGCTGCAGCGCAGGCAGTACGGCCGCGATATCCGCATCTGACGCTGGCATCCGCAGCAGCTCCAGCGCCTGCAGGGCGGCGCAGAGATTGGACGGCAGCAGCGCCGGATTCTGTACCGCCGGCAACTGCCGGCGCTCACCGGCGCTGGTTTGCAGCCAGCCCTGGCATTGAGACCCCGCGTCCACAAAACCGAAGCCCCGGCCCAGCCAGCAAGCGTGGGCACCGCTGGCTTCCACCGCCGCCAGCAGCCCCGGGGGCTCCGTGGCGGCAATGACCGCGGGTCGGCCGGCGCGCAGGATGCCGGCTTTCTCCGTCGCAATCTGATCCAGACTGTTCCCGAGCCACTCCTGGTGGTCCAGAGCAATGCTGGTGATGACCGCGACGGTTGGGTCAACGATGTTGACCGCGTCCAGGCGCCCGCCGAGCCCGACCTCCAGCACCACCACTTGCACCGCGCGGGCGCGAAACAGCAGCAGGGCCGCCAGCGTCGTGTATTCAAAGTAGGTCAGCGACACGGCGCCGCGCGCCGCTTCAACCTGTTCCAGGGCAGCAACAATGTCTGCGTCCGTGGCCTCATCCCCGGCAATGCGGATACGTTCGTTAAAGCGCAGCAAATGTGGCGAGGTATATACGCCGACGTTCACCCCGGCGCGCAGCAACAGGGCCTCCAGCGCGGCGACCACCGAACCCTTGCCATTGGTGCCCGCCACGGTGATAACGGGCACCACCACCGGCAGCAGGCCCAGGGTATTGGCAACCGCAGCCACCCGATCCAGGCCCAGCTTGATCGGCTGCGGGTAGAGTGCCTCCAGGCGTATCAGCCAGGCGGCCAGCGCCGGTTCAGTCATTCGCTTTATCGGGACTGGCTCCGACCGGCTCCTCTGAATCCGCGCTGCTGACGTCTTCCTCATCTGCTTGCGCAGACATGTCGTCGGCCAGTGGCGCCTGCCCGGTCAATTTCGCCAGCAGGCGCGCCAGAGTGTCACGCATGTCGTTACGGTGCACAATCATGTCGATGGCGCCGTGCTCCAGGAGGAATTCGCTGCGCTGGAAGCCCTTGGGCAGCTTCTGGCGGATAGTCTGCTCAATGATGTTGGGGCCTGCAAAGCCGGCGCGAGCATCGGGCTCGGCGATGTTGATATCCCCGAGCAGCGCCAGCGAGGCGGACACGCCGCCGTAGATCGGGTCAGTCATGACCGAGACGTAGGGCACCCGGGCTATTTTCATGCGCTCGATAACGGCGCTGGTCTTCGCCATCTGCATCAGGGAGATCAGCGCTTCCTGCATGCGCGCGCCGCCCGAGGCGGAGAAACAGATCAGGGGGATGGATTCCTTCAGCGCCAGCTGGGCGGCCTGGGTGAATTTTTCACCCACCGCGTAACCCATGGAACCGCCGTGGAAGGCAAACTCGAAGGCCACACAGACAACCGGCATGCCCTGCAAGGTGCCGCGCATCGCCACCAGCGCGTCTTTCTCGCCGGTCGCCTTCTGCGCCGCCACCAGGCGATCGCGATAGCGCTTTTTGTCGCGGAACTTGAGACGGTCGACGGGCTCAATGTGGGTGAGGATTTCCGCGCGGCCCTGGCTATCGAGGAAGATATCCAGGCGCCGCCGGGCGCCAATGCGCATGTGATGATCGCACTTGGGACAGACGTCGTCGTTGCGCTCGACATCCGGCCGATACAGCACCGCGTCGCACTTGACGCACTTTTTCCACAGCCCTTCGGGTACGCTGGAGCGACGCTCGCCCTGCTCCTTGCGAACTCCGGATGGCAGTATCTTGTCAATCCAGCTCATGGCATCTCCCGTTTGGTGACGCCATTATAAACGTGCGCGGCGGCAACTAGGAAGCGATGCCGTCCAATCCCGCGCGTATCTCCGCAACCAGGTTCGACGCCGCCTGCAGCAGACCGGCGTGATCGGCACCGTTGGCGGCGGCGCGGGCAATGCAATCCACCAGTGCACTGCCGACCACCACGCCGTC
>JBLRXF010000335.1:0-3493 GCA_047920875.1 Haliea sp.
TTGCTGACATTCTGGTGCAGCGTAATCGCCTCTATGATCTGGCTCCCTACCGTGCGCACCGGCAGCATAGCAGCCATCGGCTCCTGAAAGACCATGCCGATGCGGCAGCCGCGGATTTTTTCCATTTCGGGGATGGGCAATTGGGCCAGATCCCGGCCCTGGAAGCGAATCTCGCCGCTGGCGATGCGACCCATGGGCTGTGGCAGCAGGCGCATGATCGATAGCGCGGTGACGCTCTTGCCGCAGCCGGACTCGCCGACAATGCCTACCGTGGCACCCGGTTCAACGCTGAAGCTGACGCCGTCGACTGCTCGCACCAGACCCTCGTCGGTGGCGAATTCTGTGACCAGCTTGTCGACTTCCAGCAGTGCCATCAGCGCATTACTCGGCCCATTGGTCGTAAACGCTGATCGACGGCGGGAAGGTCCGGCCCTCGCGCCTGGCTGCCTGGGTCTCTTCCTTGATGTCGGTGTCGATCCAGTGGACAAACAGTTCTCCGGGGCCATCCGAGTGCTTGTAAGAGAAGCCCTCGGGGTAGCGCACCCAGCGCCAGTGCCCTACCCGAAAGAAACCCTGATAGAAGCCTGGCACAAACGATGCGTGATCGTGGTGCAGCTCGATCATCTGGTGCGACAGTGCGATCATTTCCTCTTTGTCGGTCGATGCCCGGTAGCGCTCGATCAGCTGGTCCATCTCCGGCAGGGCAAAGGCCTCCAGGTTATTGGTCTGGGTCTTGGGCTGCCGATCCGGGTTGACGCTGCCGTCTTCCAGGAAGGCGCGATCCCAGGCATTGTCGGAGTGGTAGTGCTCCCAGAACCGGGGGTACTCCTCCAGGAAACGGCCGAAAGCGACAAAGAAAATGTCGTGCTGCTTTTCCTGGACCTTCTTCCAGCCGACGGTACCATCGAGGATCTCCAGGCGCAGGTCCAGGCCCGCCTTGGCGGCCTCCTGGCGCAGGATGGTCAGCACATCACGCATATTCTCGTAGCCGGTGGACAGGGTAAAAGACAGTTTTTGTCCGGCCTCGTTCGTCAGGATGCCGTCTGCGCCGCGGCGGCTGAAGCCCGCTTTGGCGAAATGCTCCTGCGCCTTGGCAAGGTCGAACTCACGCGCCTTCAGGGTCGGATGGGAATACTCGCCAAAGCCGTCGTTGCCGGTGTTGAGGCGCTCATTATCGCCGCGGAAGAACTTCTCGATCACCATGTCCCAGTTGGTGGCGTGGGCGATGCCGACGCGGATATCCCGATCGTCCAGCAGCGGTTGCGCGGTGTTGATCCACAGGCCAAAGGGTGGGCGCGGCCGCTGGTTGTAGAAGGTGACCTTGTGAATATAGCCGGCCTGCACGTCGGGGTCGGAATCCGGCAGCTTTTCATACCAGTACTCCGCCAGGCCCAGACCGAACTGGTCGATGTCACCACGCTTGAAAGCCTCGAACATCTTCGGCGTGTCGCGAATGACGTTGAGCTGGATGCGGTCGGCGTTGAAGCGGTAGCGCCAGTGCTTCCTGTCCCGTGCCCACCAGTTTTCGTGCCGGGTCAGGGCGATCGAGCGGCCCTTGCGGATATCCTGATTGCGCACGATGTACGCCCCCGAGGTGGGTTCGAAGGCCCACTGGTAGCGCTCGCTGAAGTCGTCGCCCATCTCCCGATAGAAGTGGCGGGGGATGGGGCGCAGCAGCAGACCGCGCTCGTCCATGTCCGGTTTGCGCTCCGCCATGCTGACGGAGATGGTGTGGTCGTCATAACGGGTGATATTGGTGTAGGTGGTGCTGTAGAAGTTGTTGTACCAGGGCGCCATGATGTAGGGCGAGCGGTAGAACCAGAACATGAACAGGTAGTCGTCGGCGGTAATGGGTTCACCGTCGGACCAGGTCGCTGCCGGGTCCAGCCTGGCGTAGACGGTCTGATTGTCCCAGTCCACGGCCCAGGACTCGGCCAGGCCGGGGTACAGTTCCAGCGTGTCCGGGTGCAGGTGGGTGAGTGCCATGCTGACGTCGTCCTGCAGGAAGGCGCGGAAGCTGCCGTTTGAATCGGGGCCGACGGTGCGCAGGGTCCGCGGGAAGTCCTGCAGGGCGCCGTACTGGGTGCCCCCCTTCTTCGCCTCGGGCGAGCCGATTTCCGGCAGGTGTTCGTTGCTGGTCCACGCCAGGTCGGGCGGCAGGTCGGCGAGGGTCTTGAAGCCAAAGAAATCCGGGTTGGCGGCATAGAATGCCTCGACCTGGGCATCGACACTGGCAGCTGAGGCCTGCGCAGCAGCCGCATCCGCAGCACTGCCTTCATCCCCGGATTCTCCGCATCCGCCCAGCAGCAGTAGAAGGCTGGCCAGGAGCAGCGTGGGCAATGTCTTGTTCATGGCGATAACCTCGGCTAGTGAATCGCTAACGGTATACGGAAAAGGTTTTGGGATCGAATGATTCGCGGATGGCCTCGCCGATAAAGGTCACCAGGGTCAGCAGGGCCACCAGGGTGCCGAAGGCTGAAATCACGATCCAGGGCGCGGTGCGCAGGTTCGCCGTACCCTGTTTCAACAGTTCCCCCAGGCTTGGGGTGGGTGCCGGCAGGCCAAAGCCGAGGAAATCCAGCGCGGTAATGGCAGAAATGGCGGCAACGATGGTGAAGGGCATGAAGGTCACCAGGGTCGAGAGCACGTTGGGCATGATGTGGCGAAAGATGATTCTGGCGTTGGAGGCTCCGATAATCCGCGCCGAGGCAATGTAGTCCCGGGACTTTTCCTTGTAGGTTTCCGTACGCATGTAATAGGTCATGCCGGTCCAGGAAAACAGCACCATTACCAGCAGTAAAATGCCTATCCGGGTAGTCACAGCCACGCTCCCCGGGATCACGGAAAAGATGATGATCACCATGTAGAGGAAGGGCACGTTGGACCAGATCTCGATAATTCGCTGGAACACGAGATCGAATATTCCGCCGAAATAGCCCATCGCACAGCCGATGGTGATGCCGATGACGTACACGCAGGCGGTGAAGATCAGGGCAAAGACGAGCGCAATGCGGGTGCCGTAGAACAGGCGCGCCAGAATGTCGCGGCTGGTGGTGTCGGTGCCCAGGTAATGCTGCTCCGCCGCGTTGGGCGGCAGGGGCCGGAAGACGCCGCCCGGGGCATGATTTTCGTAAGCGTTGTAGGGCACCAGCGGCAGCAGCACCCAGTTGCCCTCGCCCTGTTGCTGGAAATGGGCTTTCAGCTCACGGTAGTTGGTCTCGTAGGCATAATCCAGGCCGAAATCGGTGCCGGGACGGAAATCGGTGTAGGTCGGGAAATAGAACTGGCCCTGGTAGCTGACGATGAGGGCACGGCTGTTGATGAGCAGTTCACCAAATGCCAGCAGAACGCCCAGCCCGGCAAGCAGGAGGAAGCTGTAATAGCCGCGCTTGATCTGGCGGAAGCGCTGCAGCTTCTTGCGGGTTTGGGGGTTCAGGCTGAGCATCCGTTATTGGAACCTGATCCGGGGGTCGACCAGGGCGACCAGAATATC
>JBLRXF010000336.1:0-3484 GCA_047920875.1 Haliea sp.
GCCTTGGTCTCGCGCTCTCCGAGGAGGCGCGCAGCGCCCGCATCCAGGAACTGCTGGAGCAGGTGCAGCTGGGTGGCGAGCACGCCCGCCGGTATCCCCACGAATTTTCCGGCGGTCAGCTGCAGCGGATAGCCATCGCGCGGGCGCTGGCGGTCAACCCGCAGCTGATTATCTGCGATGAGCCCACCAGCGCCCTGGACGTTTCGATTCGTGCGGAAGTATTGGAACTGCTGGCAGAGTTGCAGCGGGAATTCGGAGTGTCCTACTTGTTCATCACCCACGACCTGTCCATCGTGCCCACACTGGCGCACAAGGTTGGGGTGATGCAGGCGGGAAAGCTAGTTGAGCATGGTACTGCGGAGCAAATCCTGACCGCGCCGCAGCACCCCTATACCCAGGCACTGCTGGCGGCCGTACCCAGACTGGAAGACTGACTACATCACGCCGTAGGCAATCATCGCCGCGGCCACCTTGTTGAAGCCGGCGATATTGGCGCCCTTGAAGTAGTCAATGTGGCCATCAGCTGCGGTGCCATACTCGACGCACTGGTCGTGGATACCGCGGATAATCCGCCGCAGATGCTGATCCACCTCGGCCCGGGTCCACTGCAGACGCAGGCTGTTCTGGCTCATTTCCAGGCCCGAAACGGACACGCCGCCGGCATTGGCGGCCTTGCCCGGGGCGTGCAGGAGCGTCTTGCTGGCCTGGATGACACGAATGGCTTCCGGCGTGGTTGGCATGTTCGCGCCCTCGGACAGACCCCGACAGCCATTGTCGATCAGGGTCCTGGCGTCCTCAGCGGTAATTTCGTTCTGGGTCGCACAGGGAAACGCCAGATCGCAGGGCACGCCCCAGGGGCGCTCACCCTCGTGGAAGGTGCCGCCAAATTCACGAATATACTCCTCAATGCGGCCGCGGCGCTTGTTCTTCAGCTCCATGATCCACTGCAGCTTGTCATGGGTCAGGCCTTCCGGATCGTGGATATAGCCAGAGGAATCAGACATGGTCACCACCCTGCCGCCCATGCCGATCAGTTTCTCGGCACAGAATGTCGCCACGTTGCCGGAGCCGGAGACTACGCAAGTGCGGCCCTCAATGCTCTCGTCATGGTGTGCCAACATCTCTTCCATCATGTACACGGCGCCATAGCCGGTGGCCTCGGCCCGGATTCGGCTGCCACCAAATTCCAGCGCCTTGCCCGTCAGCACGCCCTCGAAGCGGCCGACAATGCGCTTGTACTGGCCGAACATGTAGCCGACCTCCCGGGCGCCAACGCCGATGTCCCCTGCCGGCACATCCGTATCCGGGCCGATGTGCTTGTACAGTTCGGTCATAAAGGCCTGGCAGAAGCGCATGATTTCGCGCTCGCTTTTATCCTTGGGGTTGAAATCTGCGCCACCCTTGCCGCCCCCCATGGGCAAGCCGGTGAGACTGTTCTTGAACACCTGCTCAAAAGCGAGAAACTTGAGTACCGACTGATTGACCGAGGGGTGGAAGCGGATACCGCCCTTGTAGGGCCCGATGGCGCTGTTGAATTCGACGCGGAAACCGCGGTTGACCTGCACCCGCCCGGCGTCGTCCTGCCAGGGCACGCGGAAGAGGATCTGCCGCTCCGGCTCCACCATGCGCTCGAGGATGCGGGCCTCCTGGTAGGCCGGATTCTTCGCCAGCACCGGCTCCAGCGACTCCAGCACCTCGCGCACCGCCTGCAGAAACTCGGGTTCACCGGGATTGCGGCGCTCCACTCCCGACATGAACGTGGCAAGATCGTCAGCATGGTGTGAGTTCACTGGTTTTTGCTCCTGATTGTTATCAAGGCGGATCCCGACACTGCGGCGACCGCTCAATCTTTACTGTAAGTACCACCGCCCGGCCCCTATACCCGCAAACACCACGGATACCCCCAGCCCGGAAGGGCGACAGCATAACCCCACTTTTCTTGCCAGTATACAGCTGCTGACTCTGGCAGCGTGTACGGTGGGTAGCTGAAACGCTAACGCGGCGGGTCTGCCCGCTGGGCAGTGGACTGGTTTACGCGGTACCAGCCGGCAATGGAATAGCGGTCGCGACGGGCCGGCAACACCTCGTGTGGGAATTCCTCACTCAGGAACAGGGCGATCGTACCCAGCCCGGGCAGAACCTTGAGGCGGGCGCCTGCGTCATCCCCGGTGTAGAGTACCAGTTCGCCTCCATCCGCCAGTTGCCAGTCGGGGTTCAGATAGGCTACCAGCGAGAGGACGCGATTGGCCTCACCGCGAAAGGCATCCAGATGCCTCCGGTAGAAGTCGCCGGGGCGGTAATGGGCGAAATGGCTCTCAAAGGAGAACAGTCCTAGCAGCAGCTCCCGATTGAGGAACTGTTGCAGTCTGGCCGCCCATTCCAGCCAGGCGCGGCCGGCCTCGGATTCACCATTGATCCAGCAAATCTCATCAGTGCGCACAAAGTCATTGAGCGTATGGGCGTCCTGGCGGCCGACGCCGGCGCGGGTGAAACGTTCCCGGTTCATCTGTGCCAGATGATCCTGCAGCCCTCCCGTCAGGGGGCCAGGCAGCGCGTTGGGGCAGATGGCAAATCCACGCTCGCGCAGGTCCCTGGCAATACCTGCAAACAGCGCCTCTTCGTCAGCGGCTTGTTCTGCCGCGGCAAGTTCAACCAGAGCACTCACCGACCGCGCTGTTCCAGGCGCTGGTGGAACTCGGCCATGATCAGCATGTAGAGCTCCTTGCCCAAATAGGCGTCCTCTACTTTGTGTTCGATGCTGGGGTTGTCGTTGACCTCCATGACATACACCTGCTGCCCCTTTTGCTTGATGTCGACCCCGTAGAGACCGCGCCCAACCACCTTGCAGGCCTTCAGCGCGGCGTCCAGCACGACCTTGGGCACCTCGAAGGTGGGCAAGGTCTCGAAACCGCCGGAGGCAAAGCGCTTGGCCCCATGGTTGTAGATCTGCCAGTGATCCCTGGCCATGTGATAGCGGCAGGCATAGATCGCGCGACCCGCCAGCACTCCCACACGCCAGTCGAAATCCGTGTACATGAACTCCTGCACCAGCACCAGCGCAGTATCGCTCAGCAACTCCTGCAGCCGGGCCGTCAGCTCGTCGCGGTTGGCAACCTTGTAGATACCCTTGGAAAACGAGCCCTCGGGCATTTTCAGCACACAGGGATACCCGAACTGGGCTTCTATCTCGTCCAGCTCGGCCTCGGAGACGCCAATGACGGTTCGCGTCTTCAGCGAGGGCACACGGTGATAACTGAAGGCATCGTGCAGAAACACCTTGTTGCAGCAGCGCAGAATGGAGGTGGAATCATCAATCACCACCAGACCCTCCCGCTCAGCCCTGCGCGCCAGGCGATAGGTATGGTGGTCAATGGCCGTGGTTTCGCGGATGAACAGCGCATCGTACTGCCCTATCTGCGAGGCCTGCGCGGCAGTAATGGTTTCCGCCTGCATGCCAACCTTGGCCGCGGCCTTGATAAAGCGT
>JBLRXF010000337.1:0-3469 GCA_047920875.1 Haliea sp.
CCCAGCTCTTCTCTTCCACGCGACGTGCCATGCGCCAGCCCGCGGCCGTGCGGCGATATTCATCCACATACCAAAGCCCGATAAGAAACACCTGCAGACCGCCATCGGGCAGCTTCATTTCCATCGGATTGAAGCACATGACCCGGCCAGTAGCGCTGTCGCCGTTGACGGTAAATTGCAGATTCGCGTTGAGATGCTGGGAGTTGGGAAAGATTTCGTCGGCAACGGCCTGCTTCAGATAGGCGATCGTTTCTTCCAGATTGCCCACTGAGCCGCCAAAAGCCGAGTAATCGATATGCGCGTCTTCGGTAAACACCTCGCGCAGGGTATCAAAGGACTTGGTGTCGATCAGGTGCGAGTAAAAGTACACCAGATCCTGCAGTTCCAAGCGATCGGAGATTTCCTGTTGTGACAGCATTAGGCTTTCCTTCTTATTGTTGATTGGTCTGGGCCAGGTGCTCAAAAATCCAGGGGCAGGGTCATGTGCTGTTGGTACATGCGGTCGCGGTGCGCAAGCAGGCGCGGCGTCAGCCACTGGTCGATTTCCTCGGCGCCGGACTCGTACATCCCGCGCAGGAATTCGGGCATGGGATTGACCTCATGCGGGAGAGGTTTGACCATGCCGGCAAAATTCGCCCAGTAGAAGTCTACGGCGCTGACTGCGTCACCGACGAACCACTCGCGCCCGGCCGCTTCCTGCGCTGCAAGGCGCTGGTCGAGCAGCGCGGCAATCGCCGCCAGCTTGCCTCCCGCAGCCGCGGCTGCGTCTGCGCTCCAGGCGTACTTGGCGGCCATTCTGAGAATACCCTCGGGCGGTTGTGGCAGGCTCATGGCCGGCACAAACAGCTGCAACCGGCGCTGCCAGCCGAAACCGTCCACTCCGGCTATCAACGCAGACAAGCCGAGCACATCGGCCCGCTGAGCGAGATCTTCCGGCAGCAGCGCGGGCGCCGGGGCCAACCGTTCCGCAAGATGCAGCAGGTCCAGCCAGTGACAGACCGGCGGCAGGTTTTCATATACCGCCACGGGCGCCGATGACTGCCCGGTCCAGGCCTGCAGCGCGGCATTTTCGCCGCCGCCCTCCTGCCGCACGGGCAGATACTTGAGCCCCTTGAAAGTAAACAGCGACTTGGCCGTTTCACCCCAGGGACCGGGCACCCCTGCGCTCAGCACGAGGCGCAGGCCAGGGGCATTGATCGCGTCTTCAACTTCTACGTAGTCCATTATGTCGCTTCCTGTTCAGGTATCGAGTTTAAACACGCGAATGGCGTTCTCGCGCAGGAATTTCGGCCACACCTCATCCCGGAAGGGAACATCCGGCATCTCGCTGAAGATGCGATCCAGAGACAGGCCCATGGGAAAATAGCCGGCATACATGACCTGATCAGAACCGCGGGTATTGGCGAAGTGCACAATATCCTTGGGGTAGTGCTTGGGCGCGAAGGCGCTGGTCATGTAGTGCAGGTTCGGATACTTGAGCATCAACTTCCAGGCGACATCGGTCCAGGGCTCGCAGCCGTGGCGGGTAACGATGTTGAGCTCCGGGAAGAACCACAGTACCTCGTCCAGCAGCTCCACTTTTTGCGGGCCAAAGGGCAGCCGCGGGCCGGGAATACCCATGCAGGGGCAGAACGGGATATCCAGCTCCACAAGCTTGGCATAGATGGGATACCACTTCTTGTCGTTCACCGGCACCGGCGGGCAGATCATTGCCGGAGACGCAGTGACGGCCTTGATATCAAACTCTTCCTTCAGCGCGACAATGGTGCGCACTTCATCCATGCCGTTGTTGGGGTTCGCTTCGTAGCAGGCAAAAAAGCGGTCGGGGAAGCGGCGCAGGGCCTCCTTGTGCTGTTCGGCGTAGGGGCCGATGCCGATCATCGCCCGTTCGATGTTGTGCTTGTCCATCTGGGCGACGGTATAGGCGACGTAATCCTCCTGACCATCGATCTTGGGGATATCCTTGAACATGTATTGGGCGGGCATCTTGAACATCTCATGGCTCTGCTTGTCCATGAGCATCGGTTTGATCCACTCGTAGAAGTGGCTGTTGTTATCGTCGCCGGGCACGGCCAGCATCAGATCAATGACGCCAATATCTTGCGGCATGGGCATTGCGGGACTCTCCTCATTTTACAGAGCGATTATTGTGCGTGCAGCGATGGGCCGACACCAAGACCGGCGGCCGAGGCGGGCCCAGAATTCAGGCCCGGGCACAATAGCATGAACCGGCGCCGGCCGCCGCCGGCGCGGGCTCCTACAGGTTCCGTACCACAGCGTAGGAGCGCACTGGCCCAGGCCACCTTCTCTGTCCGCTGCGCGGCCATTCACCTTGTCCGTGCGCGATCGCCCGCGGAGCGGGCTTCTACAGCACGTCGAAAGCAATGGGCATGTGCTTGATACCATTGATGAAGTTGGAGCGCAGCCACTGCACATCACCATCGAAACGCGGGTTGCGAATGCGCCGCACGATCTCATCGAAGATCGCCGTCAGCTCCAGCCGCGCCAGGTGCGAGCCCAGGCAGAAATGCTGGCCAACACCAAAGGCGCGATGCCCGTTGCGCACGTCCTCGCGCTGATTGCGCAGGATATCGAAGCTGTCGCCGTCCACGAAAACCGACTCGTCGGCGCTGGCCGCGCCGTAGAACAGCTGCACCAGGTCGCCCTTGCGAATCTGCACACCATTGAGTTCAGTGTCCTCCATCGCCGTGCGCCGGAAGGCGATGACCGCCGGGTTGAAGCGCAGAAACTCCTCGATGGCGTCCGGGACCAGCGCGGGGTTGTCCACCAGCTGCTGGAACTGCTGCGGATGCTCCAGCAGCATGCGCATGCCCTGGCTGGTCACGGTGCGGGTGGTTTCATTGCCCGCCACGATCAACATCAGGAAAAAGTTGCAGAATTCCTCCTCGGTCAGAGGCTCGTCTTCCACCGTCCCATCCAGCAGGGTGCCGACAATGCCCGAAGAGGGATTTTCCCGGTGCTGGGCCGCCAGCTCCAGGCCCAGCATGAACATCTCCATCATGGCGTTCATGCCATCTTCCTGGGAGGTGGTCAGGTCCGGGTCGTCCATTCCCAGCATGATGTTGGTCAGTTCAAACAGGCGCTGGCGCCGTTCCAGCGGCACACCCATCAGCTCGCAGATGGCAATCAGGGGCAATTCCGCGGCAATATCGGTCACAAAATCGCAGCGGCCGCCCGCCACCGCGCGGTCAAGAATATCCGCAGCAATTTCCCGGAAGCGCGGTTCGTAGCTATCCACTTTCTTCGGGGTAAACGCGGTGCGCACCAGGCGGCGGAATTTGAGGTGCCGGGGCGGATCCATGTTGATCATCAGCATCCGCATCATTTCGATTTCTTCTGCCGTAGGATTCTGCAGCATGCAGGTGCGCTCCGCGGAGGAGAACAGCTGCGGGTTCTTGGACACGTAATCCAGCTCCGCCTGGCGCGTGATCGCCCAGTAGCCGGGCGT
>JBLRXF010000338.1:0-3458 GCA_047920875.1 Haliea sp.
CCTCCGCAGCGTTCCGGCTGCGGAGGAGCGAAAATAATCGTACAGCTGCACGATGATCAGGCCAGCACTTCTTCGAGGAAGTTGTACAGGGCCTGGCTGGAGCGGCGATCGGCGGCGGCACTGTATAGCGCACCGAAACCGGGATCGTTGGCCTGCGGGTTGGTAAAGGCGTGCAGGGTATTGCCGTAGGCGTGCACCTGCCAGTCGGCACCGGCTGCCGTCAGCTCCTGGGCCAGGGCCAGGAGATCCTCCGGGGTTGCCATTGGATCAGCGTAGCCGTGCAGGCACAGCACCTTGGCTTCAATCCCGGTTCCCGCGGTGTTGCCGGGTGGGTTGAACAGACCGTGGAAGCTGACCACGCCGCGCACCATGGCTCCGCTGCGGGCCAGGTCCAGCACGGTGAGGCCGCCAAAGCAGTAGCCCATGGCGGCGACGCAGGATGCGTCCACTTCCGCCTGCTCGCTCATGACGCCCACCCCGAGATTGACCAGGTCCTGCAGCAGGGCGCGGTCCGCCAGCAGCGGTGCAATCAAACCCTGGCACTGTTCTGCGCCTTCCCCTCGCACACCCTTGCCGAACATGTCCAGCGCAAAACCGACGTACCCGTGCCCGGCCAGTTCAACGGCCTTGTTGTCTTCGAACTCACTGCGCCCGGCCCAGGTATGGGCCACCGCCACGCCGGGGCGAGGTCCGCTGGCTGCGTCGTCCCAGGCCAGCAGGCCCTCATAGGTCAGGCCGGCGTGCTGGTATGCAATCGTGCGTGTCTGGATAGCCATGTTCTCTCCTCATGCGCAAAAAAATGCATAGCCTAGACCATGCGTCAAGCTCAGGCCAGCCCCTCCACTACGCGCAGGCACGGCTCTTCCCGGTCCTCCAGCAGGCCGTGAATCTCGATGCCGGTATTGCCGTGGTGCAGGTCATAGAGAAAATGGGCGATGTCGCGGGTGATCACCTGGCCGGGGACCAGCACGGGAATGCCCGGCGGATAGGGAACGATCTGGTCGGCGCTGACCGCACCGACGAGCGCTTCATTGACGCCGCGATCGCTGGCGTTCAACGGCAGCAGCCGCGACGGGCCGAAATAGGCATCGCGCGGGAGGCAGGCAAAGTTGCTCAGCGCCGGCAGCGGGGTCACGCTGCGGCGGGCGCTGACGGCCCCCTTGCTGGCCGGCGCCTTCTGCGCGAGTTTGTTGAGCGCGTTGAGCAGACGCAAGACCTTGCTGTCAGTGGCCCCGAGGGTCACCAGAATGCTGAGAGTATTGTGGGTGACCTTCTCGATCTGGATACCGTGATCCTCGAACAGGGCCAGCTGCAGCTGTCGGGCCGAGAAGCCGGAGGCGGAGACATCCACGCTCAATTTGCAGGGATCCAGCCTGATACCGTCGCAGGCCAGCTCCTCCGGCAGCATGTCGGCCAGTTCCAGGACCCGGAATACGCCCGTGCCGTTGATGCCCTCGCGCAGCTGGGCGGCGATCCCGAAGCAGGCCTGGAGCCGGGAAAAACCCTCCATGCTCATCTGCTTGCGGGCCACGTCCAGGCTGGCAATCATCGCGTACTGGGGGCTGGTGGAGGTGTGCATATTGAGGTTTTCGCGAAACCGGTGCTCGTCGAAGTCCGGGTCCGCCACATGAATCATGCTGGCCTGGGAAAACGCCGACAGCATTTTGTGCGTACTCTGGGTGACGTAATCCGCGCCGCAATCCAGCGCACAGGGGCGCAGGTCCGGGTGGAAGCGGCCGTGGGCGTACCAGGCCTCGTCCACCAGGACCTTGATGCCCGCTGCGTGGGCGTAAGCAACGATGGGTGCCAAATCGTAGCGGAAGCCGTCATAGGTACAGCTGGTGAGCACCAGCAGCCGGGCGTCGGGGTGCGCATCGATGGCGGCGAGCACACGCTCCCGGGGCACCGGGCCGTAGAAGCCGAACTGGGGGTTCAGTGACGCAGCCAGGTAGACCGGCTCGGCACCGAACAGCACGACCGCATGGTGTACCGACTTGTGGCAGGCCTGATCGAGGATCACCTTGCCGCCGGCGCCCAGCAGCTGCTGCATGATCACCTTGTTGGCGGTGGAGGTGCCGTTGGTGACGAAGAAGGTGTGGCGCGCACCGAAAGCCTGGGCGGCCAGCTCCTGTGCCTCCTGGATTACGCTGTGCGGCTCCAGCAGGGAGTCCAGAGACTGCACCGAGACCGAGAGGTCGGTGTTGAAGATATGCTCCCCCATCATCTGGTAGAAGTCGCTGACCCAGGGACTGTCGCGCAGGCTGTCACCACCGGAGTGCCCCGGGGTATGCCAGGCGTCCTTGGCGCTGTACACATAATCGCGCAGCGTGTCGGCAAAGGGGGTGCGGGCGCGCCGCTGGATCGCAGTACGCAGCTGGCGATACAGATGCGCTGGCTTGCTGTCCAGGCGATCCAGCAGTTCCACCTGCAGGTGGCCATGATCGCTCCCCGCCTCCGGCATCAAATACAGGTCCAGTTCCGGGCGTAGCCGGGCGACCTCGGCAATGGTCGCCGCCGCGCCGTTGAGCGTTGCGGCATCAAACACCATGGCCTGCAGCAGCCCGTCCTCGCTGGCCAGGCGCCGCGCGTGCGCATTATCGGGGCTGTGCACAAACTGCAGTTCACACTGCTGCGATGCGCGCTGTTCCCCAGCGGCACAGCGATTGAGCTCGGCTACCAGGCCCGCGGCAAAGCCGCTATCGGCGCTGACGACGGCTACGCGGGCGTGGCGCTCACGCACGGTAGGCCTCGGGGTCCAGGCGCCGCATTTCGCTTTCGATCCAGCGCTCCACTTCATCCATCAATTCGCCTGGCTGGCGCCCCTCTGCGGAGACCGGGGTGCCGATGGAAACGTCAATGATCCCCGGGCGCAGGGCAAAGGAACGCCTGGGCCAACAGCGCCCGGAGGTGACGGCTATGGGAATCACGCTGGCTCCGGTGGCGACGGCCAGCCGGGTGGCACCGGATTTGTAGCTGCCCTTGGCGCCGCGCTCGGTGCGGGTGCCCTCGGGAAACATGATGACCCACTTGCCCCGGTCCATCAGTTCCCTGCCCTGGGCCGCCACCTTGTTCCAGGCTTCGGCGCGTTTGCTGCGGTCGATATGGACCATCTTCAGGCGCGCCAGACACCAACCGAAGATCGGAATCTGCAGCAGCTCCTTCTTGAACACATAGGCCAGAGGATGCGGGGTCATGCTTGGGAAAAAAAAGGTTTCCCAGGTCGACTGATGCTTGGGACAGAGAACGATCCGGCGCATGTCCTCGGCACGGGGCAGGTTCTCTGCCCCGTGTATCCGGTACTGCACGCCACCGACCACTCTCGCCACGGCGATGACGCCGCGTAGCCAGGGGACGGCAAACAGCCACCAGATACGGGTGTCACGGAGGAACAGCGAGCAAACAATAAGGGCAAAACCCATCGGAATAACGCTGACCACCATCCACAGGAACACCAGCGC
>JBLRXF010000339.1:0-3454 GCA_047920875.1 Haliea sp.
GCAGCAAATGTGGAAAGACGTGCTCAACATTGAGGTCACGCTCGCCAACCAGGAATGGAAGGTTTACCTGGATTCGGTGTCGGAGATGAATTTCGATATTGCCCGGCGAGGCTGGATCGGCGACTACGTCGACCCGAACAACTTTCTCGACATGTACATTACCGGTGGCGGCAACAACAACACCGGTTTTGCCGACCCGGTCTACGATGAAATGATCCTGCGCCGCGCGCCCCAGGCTGCGACCGAGGAGGAGCGCTTCGCCATCTTTCACGAAGCGGAAACCCGGCTGATGGAGCAGATGCCGATCATTCCCATCTACACCTACGCCAGTAAGCACCTGGTGCATCCCAGCGTCAGGGGCCTGCCCTCCAATCTGATGGACTTCGTCAACTGGAAGACGGTTTATCTGGAGGACGTACCCTTGACCGAATTCGAGCTGGAGTAGCGTATGTGGCGTTTTGTCGGCGGGAGACTGCTGCAGGCGATACCGGTCATTCTGGCGGTGATCACCGTGACGTTCTTTCTGGTGCGGATGGCCCCCGGCGGGCCCTTCGACAGCGAGAAAGCCGTGATCCCCGAGGTCAAGGCGGCGCTGGAAGCCCAGTACCGTCTCGACCTGCCGCTGGGGCGGCAGTACCTCGCCTACCTGGGTGATCTCGCCCGCGGCGATCTGGGGCCGTCGTTCAAATATCCTGGCCGCAGCGTCAATGAACTCATCGCCGCCGGCCTGCCAGCGACCGCCGAGGAGGACTGGGAGCCCTACGCCCTG
This sequence comes from Haliea sp., assembly GCA_047920875.1. GTDB lineage: Bacteria > Pseudomonadota > Gammaproteobacteria > Pseudomonadales > Halieaceae > Haliea. The sequence continues at coordinate 770 of JBLRXF010000339.1, forward strand.
CTGGTGGCCGTGCTCCTGGGTGGACTGGCGGGCGTGTTTGCCTCCCTGAAGCCCAACAGCGCCCAGGACTATGTGCCGATGTCGCTGGCCATGATCGGCATCTGCATGCCCACCTTTCTGCTGGGCCCGCTGCTGGTCCTGCTGTTCGGGATAGAGCTGGAGTGGCTGCCCGTATCCGGCTGGGGTGATATGCCCGGTGACAAGATTCTTCCCAGCCTCACCCTGGGAGCCGCTTATGCGGCCTATATCGCGCGCCTGAGCCGTGCCGGCATGCTGGAAGTCATGTCCCAGGACTATATCCGCACCGCGAGGGCCAAGGGCTTGCCGGAGTGGCAGGTGGTCACCCGTCATGCGCTGCGCGGTGGCCTGATCCCCGTTGTCGCCTTTCTGGGGCCCGCCTTTGCGGGCCTGCTGGCGGGCTCCTTTGTGGTCGAGACCATCTTCCAGATCCCGGGCCTGGGGCGTTTCTATGTTCAGGCCGCCTTCAATCGCGACTACACCATGATTCTCGGCACGACGGTGTTTCTGTCAACGCTGATCGTGTTGTTCAATCTGCTCTCGGATATCCTCGCAGCGTGGCTCAATCCGCGTTTGCGGGCCCAGTATGGGGAGGCTTGAGTGAGTACTGTAGCCAGCAGCGAGCTGCTGACGGCGGAGCAGGGAACCTCCCTGTGGCAGGATGCCTGGCGGCGGCTACGCAAGAACCGCTTGGCCCTGTTCGGGCTGTGGGTGCTGGTGTTTTTTGTCCTCATCGCGATTTTCACCCCTTGGCTTGCGCCCTATGCCCACGACGCCCAGAACCTCGACCTGGGCGCCACGCCGCCCTCGGCGGCGCACTGGCTGGGCACGGATATCTTCGGCCGCGACCTGCTGACCCAGATCATGTACGGCGGCCGCATTTCATTGGCAGTGGGCTTTGTTGCTACCGCGGTAGCGCTGGTGATTGGGGTCACCTGGGGTGCCATTGCCGGCTACGTCGGCGGCCGCGTAGACGCGGTGATGATGCGGTTGGTGGACATTCTCTACGCGCTGCCCTTCATGATTTTTATCGTGCTGCTGATGGTGGTGTTCGGGCGCAATCTGCTGCTGCTGTTTCTGGCTATCGGCGCGGTGGAGTGGCTGACCATGGCGCGGATCATGCGCGGCCAGGTGCAGTCCCTGCGCCAGCAGGAGTTTGTGGAAGCGGCTATCTCCCTGGGCCTGTCGCCGGCGACCATTGTCCGCCGCCACATGGTGCCCAATGCCCTCGGCCCGATCATTGTCTACACCACCCTGACCATCCCCAGCGTCATGCTGCTGGAGGCTTTTCTCAGCTTCCTCGGCCTGGGTGTGCAGCCCCCGGCGACTTCCTGGGGCCTGCTGATCTCCTACGGCGCAGAGACCATGGAAGAGTACCCCTGGCTGCTGATCTTTCCCGGTATTGCCCTCACGCTGACTCTGTTTGCGCTTAACTTCCTTGGCGACGGCCTGCGCGATGCGCTGGACGTGCGCGGCTCCGGAGACTGACCGGCCATGGCCCTGCTCAGCGTGCGCGACCTGCAGGTCGACTTCACCACCCGTAACGGCCGGGTCACTGCGGTCAACAAAATCAGCTTTGATGTCGAATCGGGCAAGATCACCGCCATTATTGGCGAGTCCGGTTCCGGCAAGTCGGTGGCCTGTTACAGCCTGCTGGGCCTGTTGCCAACACCGCCTGCCAGCGTCGAGAGCGGTACTGCCCTGTTTGAGGGGCGCGACCTGCTGGCGATGAGCGAAGCCCAGCTGCGGGAGATCCGCGGCCGCGACATCGCCATGATTTTCCAGGACCCGATGACCTGCCTCAACCCCTACATGACTGTGGGTGACCAGCTGATCGAACCGCTGGTCTATCACCGCAAGGTCAGCAAGGCGGCAGCCCGGGAGCGAGCCCTCGAACTGCTTGCCGAGGTCGGCTTACGGGATCCTGCGGCAACCATAGACCAGTACCCGCACCAGTTTTCCGGTGGCATGCGCCAGCGGGTGATGATCGCGATGGCCTTGATCAACGAACCGAAACTGCTGATCGCCGATGAACCCACTACAGCCCTGGATGTGACCATACAGGCTCAGATCCTGACGCTGGTGGCGGAGCTGCAGCGCAAGCGGGATATCGGGGTGATATTCATCAGCCACGACCTGTCGGTGGTGGCCGATATCGCCGACGAAATCGTGGTGATGGAGAAAGGGCACCTGGTGGAGCGGGGCGATCGCGCGGCTATTTTCGAGCGCGCGGAGCACCCCTATACCCGCAAACTGCTGGACGCGATTCCCGCCGGCAGTAAGGCCGTCAGCACCGAAGCGCGTAACGACCTCATCACCGTCAACCACCTCTGCACCTGGTTCGGCCAGGGGCGGGGCCGGGAGCCCCTGCGCGCTGTGGATGATGTCAGCTTTACCATCCAGCGTGGGGAAGTGCTGGGCCTGGTGGGCGAGTCCGGCAGCGGCAAATCGACCATCGGCCGTTCGCTGCTGCGGCTGGTGCCGGTGACCAGCGGCGAGGTGCTGTTCGACGGCACCGATGTGACCAAGCTTGAGGGTGTTGCCCTGAAGCAGATGCGCCGGCGGATGCAGATGATCTTCCAGGATCCCCTGTCTGCCATGAACCCGCGCTTGCGGGTGCGGGACATCGTCGCGGAAGGCGTGCGCGCCCAGGGCATCGGCGGCAAT
>JBLRXF010000340.1:0-3447 GCA_047920875.1 Haliea sp.
ATTGGATCCCGGCGGGATGATGAATCCGGGTGTCTTGTTGGACACGCCGGCTCGAGGCGCCACGACGGGCGGAATTCTGGGCGCCTGAGAGGATTTTTTGCCGCGCAAGCCCTTGACTAACAAGGGTTCGATACCTATAGTAGCGCCCCTCAACAACGCGCCTGTAGCTCAGCTGGATAGAGTACCTGGCTACGAACCAGGCGGTCGCACGTTCGAATCGTGCCAGGCGCGCCAATTTCGTAAGGGCTTGCAGCTTAGCAGCCGCTAACCTTGCCACGCATTTCCGACAGTTTTCCGACACTTTTCTCCTTTTGCCGCTTTATCACTGTCAGGGTGGGCGATTGCGTGCGCCCACGATCGGTCACCTTCTCCGCGGCATCCAGCAGTTCGGCCAGTTCGGCTGCCGAGTAGTGGGTGGTGATATCACCACTGGCATGCCCCAGCAGGGCCTTGCGTGTTTCCAGTGGAACCCCCGCTCCTCGCAGCCTTCGGCCGAACGTATGGCGCAAATTGTGAACGCCTTTGAGTATGGTGCTGTCCGTCGGTAACCCGGCTTTCGTCCAGGCCCTGATCCACGCGCTGGTCCTCAATTTCCCGACCGGGTTGCCCCGGTAGGTGAATACGAAGTCCTCGTGGATCCCTCGCCGTGAATCGACTACTGCCTTCGCGACCGTATTGAGCACCACCACCCGTTCGGTACTGGTCTTGGTGATCGATTCGGGCAGGACAAAGGCGGATGTGGACAAATCGTCCAGCTTTACCTCCCATGCCCAGCGCAGCTGGCAGACCTCCTGTTCCCGACATCCCGTATTGACCGCAAACATCGCGGCATCCGCCAGGTGGCGGGGGAGCCTTGAAAAAAGCCTGTCCTGCTCCTCCCACGACAAAGGGTACGGTCTTTTCTGGCACCCCTTGAGCGATAGCCGACTGAGTCTGGGGGGCGCATGCTTTAACCAGGGTAGCCCGTTCTCATTTCGCCATACTCGCGCCGCGCGATTCAATACTGCACTGACTGTCCCGATCGCGTTGTTTATGGATTTCGGGGCCTTTCCCAGGCGGAGCCGCTCATCCACAAATGGCTTTAAAGTGCCATCGTGGAGCTGCTCCAGGGGCAGGTCGCCGATATACACAAACAACTGGTCCAGATGTATCGCCATCGTTTCTGCCGATGTCGTGTGCGCAATATCTTCGATATACCGCAACCCTGCAGCCTCAAAAGTATAAATCGCGGCCGTTTGTTGCTTTGCCTCCTCCTGAATCTCCGCCAATCGGCGGATCAATATTTGCTCTGCCTCAATACGGCCAGATACTCCTGTGCTTTCGCGGAGCCAGCCGCTCGAGGCGTACTTCGAGCGTTTTTCGATATGCCAGATCCCGTTTTTGAGGCGGAGCCCCGGCATTTTGTTGCGCTTTGACATAGATCGTCCTCCAGAATGGAGCTTAAAGGACGACGCCCGTTGCGTTGGATATAGTCCTCCGCCCAGGCATCGATTTCAAGTCTGTCGAAGAGAATGGTTTGTTGTCCCAGGGACACCTCGGAGAGGGCAGGGCGTACCACGCGATTGAATGTATTCTTATTGATTCCCAGGTAGGCTGGAGCGTCTCGGAGGCGGATCAGTCGGGGTTGGATTTGCATGGCTACCGGCCAAGATAAATGGCAGTAATCTGTTCTCTGACATGGCCCAGCTCTTTACTGATGGTCAGGCGGGCATCCTGATCCCTTTGCCTTTGAGCCTCGCTGAGTTTTTCTTTGGATGGCCCACCCGCATGGGGCGATGGCCAGCCGGTGAGTTCCAGGTAGCGGTGCTGTGCATAGGCGTGGCGCAGGCCGTGCATTTTTGAGAGGCCGGCATTGGCTGTGTGGCGCTCGTAGATCCTGAGCTGCTCGATGTAGCTGCGCCCCCTGGGGATCAGGGCGCCCAGTCCAGCCAGCCGCTTGGCCTGCTCCAGCAGGGCGCGCTGCTCCCGGGTGCGGATGGGCACGGTGCGTTCCCGCCCGCCCTTGGTCCAGCTGGCTTTCAGGTGCAGATGATCGCCCCGATCCGCCCAGCGGGGCCGGATCTTGAGGGCCTCCTCCCGCCGGAGCCCGAAGGCCTGCTGCAGCCGCAGGCTCATCCGCACATGTTCATCCTTGACCTGGTCGAGTTGCTCGCGTGCCAGACCCTTGGCCTTGCTGGTGTCCGACACGAACTGCCGGTCCGGTATGCCATAGAAATCATTGGAGCCGGCTACTACGGCCCGCCTGTTCACTTTCTCCGCCCACCAGCGTAAGCAGCTCATTCGGTTCTTGATGGTGCCGGGGGACAGGTCTTGCCCCTTCCAGTGGTCGACCAGGGCCCGGATATGTTTCTGCTTCAGGGATGTGGCCTGCAGCTGTCGGAAGCCCAGCTCGTGTAACTGGTTGGCGATGGCGGTAAGTTGCCGTTCCCGGCCCACTCGGGTTTCAAAACTGCCTTCGTGACTGTGGCGGCATAACATTTTCAGTTGGTAGTTCAGGTCGCGCATAGTGCTGTATCCATAGGTGAGTGTTTCTGATCACCTGGCAACAGAAGCTGCACAGGCCCGCTGGGCGGTACGATCACGGGACACCAATCCCGGTTGACCTGAAGATGTCTGGCCATAGACAGCACGGTGTGTTTTCGCAGAAAACTGGCCCGTGCAAACCAACGGTTATCCAGCCTGAGGCTGGGGTGGAATTACCTCCTGGTTAAATTGGGCAGAACGCGCTGACCGCCAGCGTGTTTGCCTGGTTAGAAGAAGCAGTGGGTGGCTGAGGACAGGCCCCCGACACCGACTGCGGTGTTGGAACAGATCCCCGGAAGAACGGGATGGATTGGAAGGTACGATGCCCAGGCTGTAAGGCACCGTGGTGGTTCGAAGATGGACCCGGTCATCACTGACCGTGGCGTCGAGAGCAGTCCTGGGCGACGCGTTCGACAGATGCCATTATTGGAATCTGCCTACCCCGATTGCGAATGCAAGGTGGGGTCTTCCTTGCCACTTTTCCGTAGTGGCCACGGGTAATTTCGCTACTGAGGAGAGTATAGACCAACAGATAATGCGTTTGTCACAAAAAACCCGGTCAAGTTGCGGCGGGGTTTTTCCGCGCCGCGTCCGGACGGGGTTTGTGGTGCCAGTGGCACCACCTGCACCAAGTCCTGCCGGGTTACGGGTTGCGTGGGAATGAGGCAGGTCTGGACGCTCTTTTGGTGGTTTCCGCAGAAACCAGGCGGTTCTGAGTGAGTGCTTGTTGCGGCATGGGCGGGGCACAGCGCCCACGTCACTACCCGCTGCGCTCGGCAGTGACTTGGGCAGGTACAAGCGTGCAGGCGACGACTGATGGCTCGAAGCGCGCTGGCCGTGGTCGGGATCGCCCTGCCTTACCGCTGGGCCGCGCTGCTGGGCGGGAGTCCGACCGGTTTCGGCATGACGCTCGTGCCCATGCTG
>JBLRXF010000341.1:0-3437 GCA_047920875.1 Haliea sp.
GCTCCGGTACCCTGCTGCTGGAGGGCGCGATGATGGCGGCGGATATCGCGCCCGGGCTGGCCCGGCCGCGGTTCGGTTTCGAGCGCTGGCAGGGCCACAGTGCACCCCAGTGGCAGGCGCTGCTGAGCGAGGCCCGCGGCCGCGCCGAGCGCGGCAAACAGGCCCGCCTGCCGGAAATTCGCGGCTACGATGCGGACCCGAAAGTGGTGCACCGGGCCGAGGAAAATATCGCCAGTGCCGGCCTCGAGGGCATCGTGCGGGTCAGTTGCAAGCCGCTGGCTGAGCTGACCCGGCCCACCCACCTGCCGCTGCCCATGGGCCTGCTGGTGTGCAATCCGCCCTACGGCGAGCGCCTGGGGGAGAAAGACAGTCTGCAGTACCTTTACCGGCAGCTGGGGGAAACCCTGCTGCGGGAGTTTCCCGGCTGGCAGGCAGCGGTGTTTACCGCGGACAAGGCCCTCGGGCGCGCCACCGGCCTGCGCAGTCACAAGCAGTACAAACTGTGGAATGGGGCGCTGGAATCCAGCCTGCTGCTGTTTGACTTGGGCGCCAACCGTCTCAGCGACAAAACGCCCGCAGCCCCGCCCGGCACGGCAGCAACGCCGCTGGAAGCGCTGTCGGAGGGGGCGCGGATGTTTGCCAATCGGCTGCGCAAGAACCGCCGCCGGCTGGCCAGCTGGGTCAAGCGTGAGGGGATTGAATGCTATCGCCTGTACGATGCCGATATGCCGGAATACGCGGTAGCGGTGGATATCTATGGGGATCAGGTGCACGTGGCGGAGTATCAGGCGCCCAGGGATGTCGACCCCGAGGCCGCCGCCGCGCGGCTGGCGGAGGTGCAGACGGCGCTGCCCGCAGCCCTGGACGTAACGCCGGAACAGATTGTGTACAAGGTGCGCCAGCGGCAGCGCGGCGACGAGCAGTACCGCAAGCAGGACAGCAGCGGCGAACTGTTTTCGGTGCGCGAGGGCAGGGCGCAGCTGCTGGTCAATCTGCGCGATTACCTGGACACCGGCCTGTTCCTGGACCACCGGCCCCTGCGCCTGCGCCTGGCGCGTGAAGCCCAGGGCAAGGACTTCCTCAATCTCTTCAGTTATACCGGCGCCGCGACAGTGCACGCCGCCCTGGGCGGCGCCCGCAGCACCACCAGCGTGGACCTCTCCAACACCTACCTGGGCTGGCTGCGCAAGAACCTGGCCCACAACGGCCTGGACGAGACCCGCAACCTGATTGAGCGCGCGGACTGCATGGCCTGGCTGCAGGCCTGCGGCCGCCACTTCGACCTTGTTCTGCTGGACCCGCCGTCGTTTTCCAATTCCCGGAAGTTGACGGACAGCTTCGATGTGCAGCGGGATCACCCGGCCCTGGTGCGCGCGGCGATGGCTGTGTTGCGCCCGGGTGGAGTACTGTACTTTTCCAACAACCGCAGGGGTTTTCGCCTGGACCCGGCCCTGGCGGCGGACTTCGCCTGTGAGGATATTACCCGCAGCACCCTGGACCCGGACTTCCAGCGCAACAGCCGGATCCACCAGTGCTGGCGTCTGGTCGCCCCCGCTGCGGCGGTGCGACACGACAGCCCATGGTCCCGGAGGTAAGTGACTGCAAACCCCGTGGAAAAACACTGTCCACAATTCTTGACACTCACATATTCATCTGGGGCGGCCGGGAAGATAGTTAATAAAATTTTTAACTTTATTATTTAATTCGATGATATTTATAGAAAATATGCCCCATAAAGTGAGAGGAATGGTGGCTGGCTGCAGTCCTGGTCGGCGCCTTGAAGAGGTCCCGCCGACAAGCTGTCCCCACAGTTATCCACAGGCGAATCTGTGGATAAGCGGTGGATGAGGGCGGATTGGATGAGAATGTGCCCATGCGTTCGGTGCTGATTGTCTACCACAGTCAGAGCGGCGCCAGTGCGCAGCTGGCGCGGGCCTGCTTCACTGCGGCCGCCAGCGTGGAGGAGATGCAGGTGCGCGTCCTGCGCGCCTGGGATGCCGGCAGCGCCGATCTGCTCGCCGCCGATGGCCTGGTCCTGGTGGGTGCAGAAAATTCCGGCAGCCTGAGCGGCGGCATCAAGGATTTTCTCGATCGCACCTTTTACCCCGTGGGCGAGGCGGGGCGGGTCCTGCCCTATGCGCTTTTGCTGAGCGCGGGCAATGATGGCCGCGGCGCCCGCGAGCAGGCTCGGCGCATCCTTTCAGGCTATCCGCTGAGCGAGGCGATGGAGCCGCTGATCTGCCGCGGCGAGGTCAGCGCGGAACACCGCCTTCAAGCGGCAGAACTGGGCGCGGCTTTCGCCACCGGCGTCGAGATGGGAATTTTTTGAGCACTGACAAGAGGCAAGGATGACAGAGAGCACTGCAGCACCCGAGGTGCCGCCAGGTTTCGAGCAGCTGCCCAGTGGACTGGGCTTTACCGACACCCTGCAGCCGAGTTTTCGCCGGATCAGCGCCGAGGGCATCAGTTTCGGTCTGCGGGTGGGCAAGCAGCACTGCAACGTCATGGGGATCTGCCACGGCGGGGTACTGAGCACCCTGGCAGACATCGCCGCCGCCAGCGGCGTCAATCACGCCGCCGGGCGCACGGCGGGCAGTCCCACCATCAACCTGACGCTGGACTTCATCAGCGCCGGCCGCGAGGGCGACTGGCTGCAGGCGGATGTGCTGCAGGTGAGCGTCAAGCGGCGCTTCGGTTTCAGCAGCGGGCTTATCAGCGGCCCCGAGGGCGTGGTGGCGCGTTTTAACGGCACGTTTTATCTGCCGGATCACGACGGTATCTGGCGCCAGCCGCCGCCGGCGGCAAGCCTGCTGAGCGGGGAATAGGGCTCAGCCGCCCGCTGCAGGGTCCGCAAAGTCCTCCAGCACTGCCACGAAGGCCTGCGCCGCCCGGGACAGGCTGCGGCTGCGGTGATACACCAGCCCAAGTGTGCGACCGATCTCGATGCCGCTGACGGGCAGCGCCACCAGGCCTGGGTCGAGCATGGTCCGCGGCAGCACCGTCCAGCCCAGCCCCACCGAGGCCATCATGCGGATGGTTTCCAGGTAGTTGGTGGCCATGGAGACCTGCAGTGACAACCTGTGCTGGGCGAACAGCCGCTTGACGATCTGCCCGGTGTAGGTATTCAAGCCCGGCAGTATGGCCGGGTGCGCAGCCAGGTCGGCCAATGTGCAGCGGCGGCCGGCGGCGAGGGGGTGATCCGCGGCCACCATGAACACCAGCGGGTCCTGCCATACGGGCCGGGTAATCATGCTGTCGTCGGCAACCGGCGCCAGGGTGACCACGGCGATTTCAGAGCGCCCCTGCATGATCAGGTCGTAAGCCTGCTCCGAATCCATGAAATCGATATCGATGTGGACTTCGGGAAAGGCCTTGCTGAAGGCGCTCAGTACCGGCGGTAGCCGGTGCAGGCCGATATGGTGGCTGGTGGCCAGGCG
>JBLRXF010000342.1:0-3434 GCA_047920875.1 Haliea sp.
GCCCAGAGAAACCCCTGGGTAGGCCGGCGAGCGCACCTGCACGCGGGTAAAGATATTCTGATATTCAGCCATGTCGGATTCCTCGCCTCAATTCCAGATCGGCAGCTGCAGCCACCAGTTCCACCACTCAGGCCAGCCCCGGGTCCAGAACGGGCCGCTGATGACAATGCAGACAGCGCTCCAGAAGCCGGCCGAGAGCGCCAGAAACAGGCCCACACGGTGGATGCCGAGAGCGCCGACGGAGTAGCCGATGTCATCGCGGAAGAAGGTGTTCTCATGCTCGGCAGTTTTGACTTCCTTGCCCTCGCCGGGGTTGGTCACCGCGAGAATCAGGGAACCGTGCATGGACAGCGCCATGGTAGTGGTGAAGAAGAAGGTCACAGCGAGCATGTGGGCAGGGTTGTAGTGAAAGTGCAGATACTGATAGCCGACGTTGGAAACCCAATCCAGGTGACTGAGGATGCCATAGGGGAAACCGTGACCCCAGGCCCCCATCAGGACGGGCCTGATCACCACGAGGGTAACGTAGGCAAAGATGGCGACGGCAAACGCAAAAGGAATGTGCAGTCCAATGCCCAGTTTGCGCGATATTTCAACTTCACGCAGGGCCCAGGACACGAAGGCGCCGATCGCGCAGATGGTGATGATCTGCCACAGCCCGCCCTCCATCAGCGGTGCCAGCCCCAGACCATAGCTGAGGTCGGGCGGCGCGATGCTGATCTGCCAGAGGTTCCAGGTCGGCCCCTGGGAGGCACCGTAAACCATCAGCAGCGTCCCCAGCAGGGCAAAAAACACCGTGGTCACACCGAAGAAGCCGACATAAAACGGCCCCACCCAGAAATCGAACAGGTCGCCACCGAGGAGTGTTCCTCCCCGGACACGGTATTTACGTTCAAAACTCAGCATTGACATAGTTCTTCTCCCGGCCCCACCTGGGCCGACTTTTTTGCCAGGACCCTTGCTGTTACCAACGCATGAATGCGTAGGGAACCACCGTGTGCGCCGTTCGTTTTGCTTCCGCCCAAGGGGTTTCCACCTTGCCTGGCGAAGCCAGCGGCCGCCAGGCGCGCGGCAGCACGCGACTGGCAAAAGCAATCATCAGGAACCAGCACATCGCCACAGCGATCACCAGCCTGAATTCCTTGGTATCGAGCCTGCTGGCCCGAGCACTCGCATCTTGCGTCTGGATGACTTTCAACATGCGCTGTCCCTCCTTTGATGGGGGTTCATGATCTTGCGCCGCCGGCCTGGGCCCGCGCTTCGCGCAGGTGGGCCATAGTGACGATCGCGGCACCGTCGCCGCGGGCGCGGTGTTCGGCCGCATCCCGCAAGCGCTTGGCGGCAGAAATGCGCACCAGTACCGGCTCTGCTTCCACCAGCTGGTCCAGCGCGCTCTGGGCTTCGTTTTCCCAGGCAATCGACGCGGACATGCGGGCGGGCGTTGCCACCGCCTGGTCCAGCTCGGTGCCCAGCGGCAGAATGTGGTAGAGGGCATCAAACAGCGCGTTGCAGACTTCCTGAATCAGGTAGCAGGCGCCGCTGTAGCCCATGAACGGTGTACCCGTATGCCGGCGGACAATGCTGCCAGGCAGGGACGCGGGGATGTACATGGCACGCCCGCCGATTTCCGACAGATACATGCGCTCGTTGTAGCTGCCAAAGACAATCAGGGGCGTCTTGCTCTGCACCGCCTCGCGGATGGCGGTGTTGTCCGGCTTCACCCCGGGACGACGGCCAAAGGACCAGAGGCAGGGCAGCCCCATCTCCTCTTCCAGGAAGTTGCGCAGCCCGCGGGAATAGGTCTCGCTGGCGGAGACGCCGAAGCTGGCGGTGGCAAAAAAGTCTTGGGTCACCGAGCGCCAGAGATCCCAGATCGGCTTGATGGTGGTGTGTTTCTCGCGCTCGATAAAGGGTTCAGGATCCAGCCCCAGCAGTTCGCCCAGGGTGCGCAGGAATCGGGTTGTGCTGTGCAGGCCGATAGGCGCCTGCAGATAGGGGCGATCGAGATCCTCGCACAGCAGGCGACCGAATTCGCGGTACATGCAGACGTTGACCTGGGCATCCGCAAGCCGCGGCACATCGTCGACATGACAGCCCAGCGGGAAGGACATGTTGACCTCGGCACCAATACCCTCGATCAGCCGGCGAATTTCGGCGAGGTCGGACCAGGTGTTGAACATGCCGTAGCTGGGACCGATGATATTGACCAGCGGCCGCGCCGGATCCTGAGCCTTGCCACTGGCGCGCAGGGCCTCGGCGCGCTTGCGCCGCTTCTCGCCCTCTTTCGCACCGAAGCGCGTCCACAGCCAGGCCATGGCGCGGTTAGCGCTCTGCCACTGGTCCTCGTCGATGGTACGGGGCAGAAAACGCTCGATATTGGTCCCTTCCGGGGTCACTCCGCCGCCGATCATCTCGGCAATGGAGCCGGTCACCACCACGCTGGGAACATCGGGATTCAGGGTCTTGTGGGCCCGGCGCAGGGCGCCTTCGGTGCCGTGCTGGCCCAGCTCTTCCTCGCCGAGGCCGGTCACCACAATGGGCAACTCGTGCGGCGGCAGGGCGTCGGTGTAGTGCAATACCGAAGTCACTGGCAGGTTCTCGCAGCCTACCGGGCCATCAATGATGACTTGCAGACCCTTGACCGCGGCAAAAACATAGACAGAGCCCCAGTAGCCGCCGGCGCGATCGTGGTCGAGGACCAGCATCAGGCCGCCCTCCCCGCTGCGGTGGGGCTGTGTTCCCAAATGCCGGCACTGGCGCCGGTACCGACGCCCTCGAAGAAGGCCTCCATTTCCGCAAACCGGGCCTTGCCTGCAAGCTGGGCATTGATCACCTGGGCCAGCGCGGCGGGGCCGGCGGGACCCATCAGGGTGCGGGCGGAAATCAGGTTGGTGAAGTACATCGCCGGCAGTGCCAGTTCCTTGGCCTTCTGCACCACCGGGGTGGTACCGATCGCCAGATCCGGCTGGTAGTGCTTCATCGCCGCCAGGTCGTCCTCCAGGGAAGCGCGGAAACGCACCTCGACCCCGCGGGCTTCCAGCCACTGACGGTCCGCCTCGGACCAGGCCGAGCGGGCGCAGGCGGTGCCAACATAGGGCACATCGGCGCCACATTCGATCAGCAGCCGGGCCACCAGCAGCTCGGAGCCCTCGTAGCCGGACAGGGTGATACGGGCATTTATCGGGTTGGCGTCCAGGGCGGCGCGGATCGCGGGCAGTACCGCTTCGCGGGCAGCGGCCAGGTCCTCGTCGGCGACACCGGCAGCGGCGGCAATCGCGCCCAGCCAGCTGTCAGTGCCCTCGTAGCCCACCGGGGCGGAACCCACCGGCACGAATATTGCGGAAACGGCCAACGCCTGGGTTTCACGTATGATGACTTTTTGCTTCCCGCCTACGGTCGGACCATCGCCTACCTGGAACCCCATCCCACCGCCC
>JBLRXF010000343.1:0-3429 GCA_047920875.1 Haliea sp.
CACATTCGAGCAGCTGGAGAGCATGGACGTGGACGCGCTGCAGTACGACAGCGTCGGTATCCGGGTGCGTTCCTGGATCTACGGTCTGCCCTGGGTACTGGAACGGCCGCTGACCGGCTGGGGCATCAATGGCAGCCACCTGATCAGCCAGCGTTCAGAGGCGCTCACCCCCGATCTCAAGCTGATCTACACCCATCTGCACAGCAGCTACCTGGACCTGGCCGCCCAGTATGGGCTGCCCGGCGTACTATTGTTTCTCGGACTGATGCTGTGGCTGCTGCTGCAGTCGCGGCGGGCCTGGCAGCAGCAGCATATGCCGGATGCGGTGTTTCTGTTCATCGCCGGCTTCACCGTCTACTGGCTGATCATCAACCTGTTCGAGGCCTACATGCTCTATTCCAGCGGGCGCTACCTGCTTAACCTGGTGCTTGCCAGCGCGCTGGTCTACGCCGCACCGGCGGCAATCAGTCGAAACGGCGCCGCTCGGTAATATTGCGCTGCGCCCGCTTGCGGGCCAGCCTGTCCTGCCAGTGGCTGATGCCCGCCCGGAAGCGCGCCTGCTCCCAGCTCTCACCCACCTCACCGGGGCGCGCGGCGAGGTAGGCCGCCAACAGCGCGGACACCATGTCCTCGTCTGGCAGCCTGGCAGCCACGTTGGCCAGGTTCATCTCGGCCCGCGCGACGGGCAGGCCGGCGCGGTAGACCCGGATATCGTCCTCATCCACCAAGGCCAGCACATCATCGTCACCAAGCATGAAGTTGGTAAGGTTGCAGTCTGGCTGCAGGATACCCTTGTTATGCGCGTCGGCCAGACTGCGGCCGAGCACTGTGATCAGCTCAAGCTGCCGCGAGCGGGAAGGCTCTTCGGTGAGTACCGCTCGCAGCGGCCGGTAATTGTCGAGAAACGCCGTGGCAAAGCAGAAACAGCGCTCCGCTGCGAACCAGCCCGAGTACACCAGCGCCGGCACTGCGGCATTCGCTACCCGCAATCGCCGGCCGCGACGCTGGGCGCGCAGCCAGTGGAACAGGCCGAACAGGGGCTTGCGATAGCATTTGATCGCCGCGGGGTGGCCATTCACGGAACCGCGGTAAGTCAGGCGGGTGCGGCGGGTATTCGCGTGCAGTTCGCGTTCCAGCACTATTTCGGTCATAGGGGCAGCCCGAGATGACGCCCATTCGCCTCATAGCCCTGCCGCAGCTGCTGCCACAGTGCCTCCTGGCGCTCGGGACCCAGCGCGGGGCAACGCTTGGCCAGCGAGCGCCGCAGGCGCTGCAGATTCCGCTGTTTCCAGCGGGCCGCAGCAGCACTGTCAGAGCGCAGGCGGCAGCGGTCGAAATCAATCAGCCACAGTTCGCCATCTGCCTCGAGAATGTTGTCACAGTTAAGGTCGACGTGATCAAGGCCCGCCTCGTGGAACCTGCGGATCAGCTGACCCACGCGACGCCAGAGCTCGCCGCTGTCCAGGCCCGGGGATTCCGGCAATGGGCGGGCACCCGGTATCCTGCAGAGCAGAATGGCCCCCTGCCACAGCAGCAAACCGCTGCGGCGGGCCTGGGCCGCCACCGGTTCCGGCACCGGCAGGCCCAGCGCACGCAGCTGTGCCAACAGACGAAACTCACGCAGGGGCCGGGTAGTGTTGAAACCGGTAAACACGTAGCTGGCGCGGGACAGCCGCGCCGCCACCCCCCCTCGGAGGTAGCACCGGAGCACAAATTCGCCCTCGCTGGCGCTGACGAACCAGGCGCCGCCCCGGCCCCCTGCGGCTACCGGGCGTGCACGTTGGCCCCAGAATTCAGGTGCCAGCCAATCGCCACTGGCCGCGCTGAACCGGGGGTTGCAGAGCAATGCTGAGGAGCCGGTGATCAGGGCTGCTTCGCTGCTGTTCAAGCCTGTGGCACTCTCATCGCACTACCTGCAAGACTTGGTTAGAATGCCCGCAGTGTATCAACGATCACCACTGTGCCTCCAGCCAAGCCGGTGGGGGCCATACTGGAAGGCCGCTTGCCGAACTCCGTCTGCATCCTCCGCCTCTCCGCCATCGGCGATGTCACCCACGTTGTGCCGGTGGTGCTGAGCCTGCAGCAACAGCGGCCCGGCATCCACATCACCTGGATTATCGGCAAGGTTGAGCACAAGCTGGTGGGCGACCTGCCGGGCGTCGAGTTCATCGTCTTCGACAAGAAGGCGGGCTGGCGCGGATACCGGGAACTGCGCCGTCAGCTGCGCGGAAGGCGCTTCGACGCCCTGCTGCACATGCAGGTGGCGCTGCGGGCCAACCTGGCCGCCGCGGTGATCCCGGCACGGGTCAAGGTGGGCTACGACCTCGCCCGCAGCAAGGACCTGCACCAGCTGTTCATCAACCGCCGGATTGCCGCCACACCCAGGCAGCATGTGCGGGACTGCTTGGCCAGCTTCCTCGAGCCGCTGGGGCTGGCCACCGCGCCGCCTGTCTGGGCCATCCCACTGGCGGCAGCAGACCATGGCTTTGCCCGGCGCCACCTGGACCCGGCGCGCCGCAGCCTGGTTCTCAGCCCCTGCGCCAGCCACACGCTGCGCAACTGGCGGCCGGAGCGCTACGCGGCGCTGGCGGATCACGCCGTGCGCCAGCACAACATGCAGGTATTGCTGGTGGGCAGCCCGGCGCAGTCAGAACAGGTGATGTGCGCCGCCATTGCGGCTGCCATGGCAGAGCCCGCGCTCAACCTGTGCGGCCAGGACACCCTGAAGCAGCTCACCGCCCTGCTCAGCCAGGCGGACCTGCTGGTAGCCCCGGACACCGGCCCCGCCCACATTGCGAGCGCGGTTGGCACCGATGTGCTGGGGCTTTACGCAGCCAGCAATCCGCTGCGCTCGGGCCCCTATCGCTCACTTAACTGGTGCGTGAACCGCTACCCAGAGGCGCTGCAGAGGTTTACCGGCAAGACGGTGGAGCAGGCGCGCTGGGGGGCGAAGGCGGAATTCCCCGGCGCCATGGACCTGATTACGGTAGAGGATGCAACCAGCATGCTGGACCGCTGGATAGCTGCGCAGGCACTTGGCTAGCCGGGTTTTTTTGCCGTGTAGTCCTGATAGGATTTCTCTTCCACAAAGCGGGAACCCAGGGCGAGATTGATATCCTTCTTCAGCTTGGCCCGCTGGTCGTTGGTCACGTACACCGCCCGCGCCAGCTCAATGAAGCGCGGCCCGAAATCCTGGGCCGCTTCCTGGTCGCGAATATCGTCCTCGATCACCCACAAAGATTCATTGACCGCCTTCAGCTGCTGGCGCAGCTCTGCGATGGCGGCCTGGTCCGGCACGGCCTCATCCCAGGTGCGGCTCAGCTCATCGAGTTCAAGGCGCACATTTTTCAGTTTGGCGGGGTCGGCGATGCGCTCGGACTTGATCTCGAGGATAGTGATCTTGTCCAGAACCTCGCCAAAGGAAACCGG
>JBLRXF010000344.1:0-3421 GCA_047920875.1 Haliea sp.
CTACCACAACGATGCGGTGATGAACGGTCTCACTCTGGACATCCACAACGAGGAAGTGGCGGTGGAGATGTTTGCGGAAAACATCATGAAGGCCGGGGAGGCTTTTCTGGAGTACCCCATGGAGCGGCCGTTCATTCCCAGCTGGAACCGGGTCACCAGCGCCATCCCGGATATTCTCGAGCGGCTGTGGGACGCGGTGGAACAGGATCACGCCCAGTTTGGTGGGGACAGTGGTGGCGACAGTGGTGGCTAGTGCCCCCGATACTGCGCTGCAGCGCCTCAGGGAGCGGCTGCTGCAGCACCTGCAGATGATCTACGATGGCATCCATGCGGTGCGCGTGGATGCCGCGCTGGTGGAGCAACTGCTCGCGGCCATGGGGCTGGAGACGATTGCGGAAACCCCCCGGCCCCACAGCAATCACTGGAGCGAACAAGATGCCCTGCTGATCACCTACGCTGACAGCCTGCTCGCTCCCGATGAAAAGCCCCTGCACACTCTGAAGCGGTTCCTGGACCAGCATGCGGTGGGAGTGCTAAGCGGCGTGCACATCCTGCCCTTTTACCCCTGGACCTCGGACGACGGCTTTGCCGTGCTGGACTATTCCAGCGTCAACGAAGCGCTGGGAAGCTGGGAGGATGTCGGCGCCATCGCTGCGGATTTCGACCTGATGGCGGATCTGGTCATCAACCACTGTTCCAGCCGCAGCCCCTGGTTCGAGAACTTCCTCCGCGACGAGGCGCCCGGGCGCGATTACTTTTTTACGGTCCCACCGGACATCGATCTCTCCGCGGTCGTGCGTCCGCGGACCTCGCCGCTGCTGCGGGAGGTGGAGACGGCGCGGGGTACGCAATATGTCTGGTGCACCTTCAGCCACGACCAGGTCGACCTCGATTTCCGCAACCCGGAGGTGCTACTGCAGTTTGTCGGCATTCTGCGTCTCTACCTGGACCAGGGCGTGCGCATTTTCCGCCTCGATGCCATCGCCTTCCTGTGGAAGATTCCCGGCACCAGCTGCCTGAACCTGGAGCAGACCCACGAGGTGGTGCGCCTGCTGCGGACCCTGCTGGAGCATGTGCGTGCGGATGCCATCCTGATCACCGAGACCAATATTCCCAACCGCGAGAACCTGTCCTATTTTGGCAACGCCAATGAAGCCCACTGCGTCTACAACTTCTCGCTGCCGCCACTGTTGATCAATACCCTGCTCACGGGCGACTGCACCTATCTGCGGCAGTGGCTGATGAGCATGCCGCCGGCGCAGAACGGCACCACCTATTTCAACTTTATTGCCTCCCACGACGGCATGGGCCTGCGCCCGGCGGAGGGGCTGCTCAGCGAGGAGGAACTGGCGACTCTGATTACGACGCTGGAGGCCTTTGGTGGGCGGGTCTCCTGGCGTGCCCTGGAAGGTGACGAACGGCGTCCCTACGAGGTCAATATTGCCCTCTACGACGCGCTGCAGGGTACCGTGCGCGGCGCCGATACCTGGGGGCTGGAGCGCTTTATCTGCGCCCACAGCATCATGTTCGCCCTCGAGGGCATTCCCGGCCTCTACATCCACAGCCTGCTGGGCACCCGCAACGACTACCCGCGGGTGGAGCACACAGGCCACAGCCGCGCCATCAACCGCCATCAGTGGTCGCTGGCGGCGCTGGAGGTGGAGTTGGCCAATCCAGAGAGTTCCCATTACCGTGTCATGAACCGCCTGCAGACCCTGCTGCGCCTGCGCGCGGCACAGCCGGCCTTCCACCCCAATGCCACCCAGTTCACCCTGCAGCTGGGAATCTCCCTGTTCGGTTTCTGGCGCCAGAGCATGGATCGCAGGCAAAGTATCTTCTCTATCAGCAATATCACCGATCAGCCGCAGCCGCTGAACCTGCTGGATATCAATCTGATCGATGATCACGGCTGGAGCGATCTGATCAGCGGCGAGCGCTACCCCAGTCGCGATCTGCAGTTGCTGTTGCAGCCCTACCAGACCCTGTGGCTCAGCAACCGCCCCGATCACGGCTGAGACACCGCCACGGGCGCCAGACCCTCGCGTGGTCGAACCGGGCAATCCCTATGCTACAATCCTGGCCTCCAGAACGGCGCTCCGGGGGGCGTGCCGCTGTCACCATGCAACGGGAATAATACCAACCATGATCATCAAGCCCCGCGTACGCGGCTTCCTCTGCACCACCACACATCCAGTCGGCTGTGCCGCCAACGTTCGCCACCAGATCGACTACGTGAAGTCCCATGGCCCGCTTGAAAATGGCCCGCAAAGGGTACTGGTGATCGGCGCTTCCACGGGCTATGGCCTGGCCTCGCGCATCACCGCCGCCTTTGGCGCCGGCGCCGCGACCCTGGGGATTTTCTTCGAGAAGGAAGGCACCGACACCAAACCCGGTACCGCGGGCTGGTACAACAGCGCCGCCTTCCACAGCGCCGCCGAGGCAGAAGGACTGTACGCGAAAAGCATCAACGGTGACGCCTTCAGCGAAGAGATCAAGCAGAAGACCATCGCCACCATCCGCGAGGATCTGGGGCAGGTGGACCTGGTGGTCTACAGCCTCGCAGCGCCGCGGCGCCAGCATCCGGTCACCGGCGTAATCCACAATTCCACCCTCAAACCCATCGGCAAGCCGACGGTGCAGAAGGGCGTCAACACGGACAAGCAGGAAGTGCAGGACTTTCACCTGGAGCCCGCCACCCAGGAGGAAATCGACAATACCGTCGCGGTGATGGGCGGTGAAGACTGGCAGATGTGGATTGACGCCCTGGATGACGCCGGCGTGCTGGCTGAGGGCGCGAAGACCACCGCCTACACCTATATCGGCGAGAAGATGACCTGGGACATCTACTGGCACGGCACCATCGGCGCCGCCAAGCAGGATCTGGACCGGCGGGTGACCGGGATTCGCGAGCGCCTGGCGGCGAAGGGCGGCGATGCCCGGGTGTCGGTGTTGAAGGCCGTCGTGACCCAGGCCAGCGCGGCTATTCCCGCGATGCCGATCTACCTGGCGATCCTGTTCAAGGTGATGAAGGCCCGCGGCAGCCACGAGGGCTGTATCGAGCAGGTCGATGGCCTGTTCCGGGAGTCACTCTATAACCCTGCGCCGCAGCTGGACGAGGAGGGCCGTCTGCGCGCGGATCGGAAGGAGCTGGATCCGGCAGTACAGGCGGAAGTGGCGGAGCTGTGGCAGCAGATCGACACGGACAACCTGCACCAGCTGTCGGACTTTGCCGGCTATCGGCGGGAGTTCCTGCAGCTGTTCGGCTTTGAGGTCGACGGGGTCGATTACGAGGCGGAGGTCAATCCGCTGGTGCCCATACACAATATGGTCTGAGACGATGTTTGAACACGGTATTCCCTTCACACTCAACAGCCGGGTGCGGCGCCTGGTGGCACCGAACCCGGGCATGATGACCGGCCCT
>JBLRXF010000345.1:0-3417 GCA_047920875.1 Haliea sp.
GCCCAGGCGCAGGAAGCCCGCCAGGATCTGCAGCAGCCCGGTGAGGACCGTGGCGGCGAGCAGATACTCAAGGCCGTGCTCCCGCACCAGGGTGATCATCAACAGCGCCATAGCACCGGTGGCGGCGGAGATCATCCCCGGCCGGCCGCCGGTAAAAGCGATGACTACCGCGATGCAGAAGGATGCGTAAAGTCCGACCTTGGGGTCGACACCGGCGATAATGGAGAAGGCAATCGCTTCCGGGATCAGGGCAAGGGCAACCACGATGCCGGCGAGCAGGTCACCGCGGATGTTGCCTAACCAATCTAGTTTAAGAGTAGCGAACATGGCAGAGAGTCTTCGCGAGAGTCAGCGGGAACCGCAAAACAAGCCTGAGCCCGGCAATGGTGCCTGGCGCAGGCGGCTGGCGATGATGGGAGGAGCGGGATTATCCCGGAAAGGGGCCGCAATTGCCACCGTGCTGTCCACCAGCGCCCGTTTCCTGGCAAATCCCCCCCTTGAGCAGGCGCTCATTCTCTCCGCTCGGGGGACTGTAGTGCCTGCAATGTCAGGGTCAGGGCGCGCAGCTGCGCCTGTACCTCGTCGAGCTGGTGGGCGATGCGGTCGCGCTCATCGTGGGCTTGCTGGGCCTCGCGGGCGTTCTGCTCCGAGGTCATCACCTCCAGGATCGCGCCCACCATCATGTTGAGGAAGATGAAGGCGTTGAGAAAGATGAAGGTCAGGTAGTAGATCCAGCTCAGCGGGTAGAACTCCTGGGTTGCGTACATGACATCGGTCCAGTCCTCGAACGTTGCGACCCGGAACAGGGTGAGCATGGCGACTGCGACATCCCCCCAGAGGTAGTCGTCGACGTGGGCGAAGAACATGGAGCCAATGGCGGCGTAGATGTAGAAGATGATGAACATCAGCAGGGCGATATAACCCATGCGCGGTATCGCCTTGAGCAGCGAGTTGATCAGGAAGCGCAGCTCCGGCACCACCGATACCAGGCGCAGGACCCGGAATACCCGCAGCAAGCGTCCCAGCAGCACGGCCTCGGAGTTGTCCAGCGGTATCAGGCTGCCGATTACCACGATGGTGTCGAAGATGTTCCAGCCGTCGAAGAAGAAGCGGCGCTTGTGCGGACAGGCGAGGAAGCGAAACAGGATTTCCAGCAGGAAGAACACCGTGATCGCGGTATCGAGAATACCCAGGGTGCGTTCCACCCAGGGGCTGAGCTCATAGGTCTTGGCGCCAATGGTCAGGGCCGAGAGGATGATGATGGCGATGACCGCGCCCTGAAACAGGCGGCTGGATTCTATCCGGCGCAGCATGCTGGAGCCGGAGGAAGAAAGGTTTGCGGGAGGCATGGGAGTGTCTGCTCGTGCAGTGTCCGGGAGGCGCGATTCTAGTGCGGCGGGGTTATTTTTGCGAGCTATTGCCGCCCCGGGGTGCTGCCCCCGCGCGCGGCTCGGGATTTGGCGTATGCTTGTCAGGGTGTGGAAGCTCTATAGCCCCGAGGCGCACAGTGAGTACAGTTCCCCCCAGCAGAAGTCGCACGATCTGGCTGCGCGACACCCTCACGCGTTCGCGCAAGGACGCGGTTTCCAGCTCGGTGATGACCGGGATTTGCGACAACTATCTGGGGGCATTTGCAGTATCGCTGCGCGCGAGCCTCTCGCAGATGGGCTGGCTGATGGCCGCTCCCCAGCTCGCCGGCGCGGTCTTCCAGCTGCTGTCTGTGTGGCTGTGCCCGCGTTTTTCCCGGCGTCGGGCCATTGTCACCGGGGTGGTGCTGCAGGCACTGTCGGTGCTGGGGATGGCCATTATTGCCATATTGCGTCCGCCCAATGCGGTCACCTGGCTGATCCTGCTGGCGATTGTTTACCAGGCCAGCGCCAATTTCGTGCAGCCCCAGTGGCGGGGCTGGATGGGCAGCGTGGTACCCCCGCGCCGCCGCGGGGCGTTCTTTGCCGGCCGCACCCGCCTGACCATGATTACCAGCTTCACCGTTTTCGCTGGTGGTGGTGTGCTGCTGGGTATCTTTCAGCGCTACGATCTGGCCTGGGCCTGCTTTGGCGGTCTGTTTCTGCTGGCTGGGTTGGGGCGCGGGATATCGGCGTGGCAGCTGCGGCAGATGCACGACCCGGACCACAGTGATAGCCCGGGCGCCATTTCCTTCACTATCACCCTGGGGCGGGTTCGGGAAGCCTTCCGTGACAGAACCTTCTATCAGTACAGTCTGTTTATTGCCGGTATGCAGTCGGCGGTGGCCATCTCGGCGCCTTTTTTCAGCGTGTATATGCTGCGGGATCTGCACTACAGCTACTGGCAGTTTGCGGCCAATACCGGCATCGCGATTCTGACCCAGTTCTTTACCCTGTCGATCTGGGGCCGGATCTGTGATCGCTGGGGCAATCGCTGGGTGATGGTGGTCAGCAGTCTGCTGATCCCGTTGGTGCCCGCACTGTGGCTGCTGTCCAGCGACTTCTACTATTTGCTGTTTGTGCAGGTACTGTCCGGCCTGGCCTGGGGTGGGTTTACCCTGAGTACCGCCAACTATTTGTACGACCTGCGCCCGCCCCGTGCGGACTTTGCCAGCTACGCGGCGGTGCAGGCCGCGCTGGGCGCGGTGGGTATCTTTGCCGGCGCCCTGCTGGGAGGTTATCTGGCGACAGCACTGCCGGGCATGGTGCTCTGGCTGCCCGAGGGCTGGCAGCCGCTGCACTCGGTGGTGTTGATCTTCCTGGTCTCGGCGCTGCTGCGGCTGGCCATCGTCGCCTGGTTCATCCCGCGCTCGGTGGAATTGCGGGTGCGGCAGCGCCCCGACCTGCTGCAGGTGGTATACCGGATATCGCGGTTTACTCCCGGTGCAGGCATTGTGCTGGACTGGCTGACGGTGACCCGCAAGCGCCGGGACTGATCTCGGCTATACTGCCAAAACAGGGGTGTCTATGGGTGCCCGGGATTTGTTTGGAGGTGTGAACGCATGCATCAACTGAGTGGGCTGGACGCCACTTTTCTGTACGCAGAAATGAACAATTCGCCGATGCACATCGCGCCGCTGCTGATTTACGACCCCTCCACTACCGGCACTGACGTGGTGCGGTTCAAGGACATTCTCAATACCTTTGCCAGCCGTCTGCACCGGTCCCCGGTGTTCAAGCGCAAGCTGGCCATGGTGCCGCTGAACCTGGACCAGCCCTACTGGGTGCAAGACGACAATTTTGACCTGGAATTCCACGTCCGCCATATCGCCCTGCCCAAGCCCGGTGACTGGCGCCAGCTGTCGATTCTGGTGGCTCGCTTGCACGCCCGTCCCCTGGACCGATCCCGTCCTCTGTGGGAGGCCTACATCATTGAGGGCCTGGACAATGTCGAGGGCCTGCCCAAGGGCTGCTATGCGATGTTTCTCAAGATTCACCATGCGGCCATCGA
>JBLRXF010000346.1:0-3413 GCA_047920875.1 Haliea sp.
GATTCTATCAGGAACCGGCGCTCAGGCCATGAGGCGCAGACGGGTCAGGCGCACATCCACCGTCACCGCGAGCCGGGAATGGGCCAGCAGCTTCTCCCTGCCCGCGGCGCTTGCGCGATACAGGTGCGGCGTCATGGCCAGCAGGTTGGCTATTGCCCCGGCGTCAGCCAGGATCATCGGGTAACTGACCGATTCGACGCCGACCCGGGTGAAGCCTTCCGGCACGGTGTCCACTTCGAGTGCTCGCGGTTTCAGCGCCGGATAGATAATCTCGCGCATTTCCCGCAAGTGTTCCGGGCCTGGATCTGCCAGCAGCAGCTCGCCCCCGGGCTTCAGCACCCGGGCAAACTCCGGGTAGACCGGGAAGCCGAACAGGCACAGCACCCTGTCCATGCTCTGGGCGGGTATCGGCAACGCAGCATTGCTGGCCACTGCCCAGGCTGGGCGCGGGTCGCAGCGGGCCGCAGCCAGCACTGCCCATTTGGAAATGTCCGACCCCAGCAGGGCGAGAGACTGCCGGGGCCCGGCGGCTGCGGCCACCTGGCGAAGGTAGTAGCCTTCGCCGCAGCCCGCATCCAGAAGGTTCACCGGCTCGCCCGAGGGCAGGCCCTCCAGTGCGGCCCGTGCCACCGCAACGGCCAGTGGCTGGTAGAAACCCGCCTCAAGAAAGCACGCTCGGGCACCCACCATCTCGCGGCTGTCGCCGGGGTCCTTTGAGCGCTTGTTCTGTACCGGCAGCAGATGCACATAACCCTGGCGGGCAATGTCAAAGCTGTGGCCCGCGGGGCAGCGCCAGCTGGCATCGTGGCGCTGCAGTGGGTTTCCGTCCAGCGGGCAGAGCAGAGAATCAAACCCAGTGACGGTCATTCCTGTCGGTTCATCGCAACGGCACACCAGCTATCCAGCCGTGCAGCCAGTAGAAGGCTGCGTAGAGCGCCAGGCCAGCAGCAAACGCCACCCAGTTGAGGTCACCAAGTGCCAGACGGGTCCGGCCGGCTAGCAACGCGGCGAAGGGGATCAATGAGGTGGTCTGGTAGAAGGCCTGCCAGTCCGCATCCGCGGCGCGGCGGCGCCTTGCATCAATGGCCAGCATACCCAGCCCGCTGACCAGACCGATGGTGCCGGCAAGGATGAGCGTCGCGACATCGCCATTGGCCAGCACGTGAGCGATGGCCCAGAGCAGGAAAGCCCACTGCACCGGATGCCGGGTGATGCGGAAGATGCCGGCGATCTCCTGCCTCACCGCCGACGCCATGCCCACCGAGGTGGGGTTCTTCGACAGCAGCCCCATTGCCAGCAGCACTGATGACAGCAGCATCAGCCCCGAAGCAGCGAGGTGCAATCCCTGCGAGGGGAGCCAAAGATAGTCGTGATGAGGCACCGAAGCGTAGGCATAGATCATCAGCCCCAGGGTTACCAAGGCCACCAGGGAATAGAGACCCTGATAGACCCCCTCCCCCATCGATCCCGCCAGCGCACCACGCAGTGGAGTGCTGGAAATACCCAGGTGCGTCGTGAAAATGGCAAAGGCGGCGATAGCGAGAAGTTCCATGGTGTTGTCCCTATGGCGTTTGCTGCCGAGCAGTCTAGTTCAATTCGCGGGCAGATAGTGGCGACCGATAGGCTTCTCAGGCATTCAGCCTTGCTGTCGCCTCGATTTCCAGCTTCATTGCGTCATCCAGCAGGCCCGCAACAAACACCGTCACCGCCGGCTTGGCGACACTGAGATACTTCTTGAACACCGGCCAACAGGGCTCGAAATCGGCTCTGTCGGGATAGATGTAATGCACCCTGACAATATTGTCGATGCTGCTGCCTGCCTGAATCAGCGCATTCTCGATATTCTTGAAGCACTGATCGGCTTGCTCTACCGGATCGCTGGAAATGGACATGGTGTCGTAGTTGTAGCCCGTGGTGCCCGAGACAAAGACGTAGTCACCATCCACGACGGCGCGTGAGTAGCCGATCTTGTCTTCGAATTCGGATCCGCTGGAGATGAGTTTGCGGTTCATTCTGTTTTCCTTGTGAGAGAGCAGGGAGCAAGTGCCGTGACCACGTTGGTCGGTCGCACATTATCTTACTCGGCCAGGTACTCGCCAAGTTTTTCCTCTGCCTCCGCCCCAAACAGGATTTCAGCCGCCCGGCGCAGGCCCGGAGCGTTGGCGATCTC
Organism: Haliea sp.; assembly: GCA_047920875.1. GTDB lineage: Bacteria > Pseudomonadota > Gammaproteobacteria > Pseudomonadales > Halieaceae > Haliea. The sequence continues at coordinate 2,171 of JBLRXF010000346.1, forward strand.
TTCCGGGCGCAAAACCAGCTCGATCTTGGAGCGCCGGCGCATGAAGTCCTCCAGCTTCACCACCATCTCCCGCTGGGCGGTCAGCTCCATTTCACAGCGAGTGTATTCGGCGCGGGCGATAAGCAGGCGGGCGCAGCTGCGATCCTCGCGGATGCGCTCCAGCAGGTGAAACGCGGACTGGCCGTAGCGGCGCCAGAAGCGCTCACTCAGGGGCTCGGATGACGCGGGATCGGTGAGCTCATCCAGGTTCATCAGCCGCGCCTGGCGCAGGTATTCCTCGTGCAGTGCCACCGGCGGTTCACCGAACCAGCAGGCATCGGGCTCCGGCACTTCGATACCCAGCCGGGCGAGTTCCGCGACCACCTCATCCCCCACATTCAGGCAGTCGGTGAGCTTGCCGCCCAGGATGCTCAGGTGCTGGCGTTCGCGATCCACCTCCACCACGTGCTTGCGCGACAGCTGTACCCAATCCGCCACGCCACCCTCACCCCGCACGGCCAGGGGGCGGACGCCGCAGCGTTCGGCAATGACGCTGTCCCGGGTCAGCGGTGGGTCCATGTCCAGCAGGGTGTTGATATTCTGCAGCACGAAGTCGCGGTCTTCATCGGTCACACCCACTTCCGGGGATTCCACCTGGGTATCGGTGGTGCCGACACAGGTGCGCGAACCCATGGGAATTAGAAAGAACAGGCGGCCGTCGCTGGCGAAAAAGGTCAGCACGCGCTTGTTGTCGGTAACGCGGTCAACAATCAGGTGGATGCCCTTGGAGAACAGGTGATGGTGCGCAGTTTCCACGCGGGCGTCGAGGTTTAGCTGGTCCAGCCAGGGGCCGGCGGCGTTCACCAGGGCCTTGGCCGCCACGGTAAAGGTTTCACCGCTGATGGCGTCCCGCGCCTCGACCATCCAGCGCCCCTGCTCCCGGCGCATGCTCGTGGCTTCCACGTAGTTTGCGGCCACGCAGCCGTAGTCCAGAGCCTTGCGCACAAAGCCGAAAACAAAGCGGGCGTCGTTGTCGTAGAGATAGCAGTCGGAGTATTCCAGCCCGCCGGCTGCGTTTTCGGTGTTGATGACGGGCTCAGTGGCTTCCAGCTGGCGGGCGCTTACATACCTTGGCGGTGCAGTCTTGAAGCGACCCATGATCCAGTACAGCACACTGCCGAGGAAGATGAAGAACGGCGGCCAGCGGAAGCCCTTCTGGATGGTGGTGAAGAAGCGGATCTCCTTCACCGTGGAGGGATAGGCG
>JBLRXF010000347.1:0-3404 GCA_047920875.1 Haliea sp.
CATCGGTTACTACAACGACCCGGTAAAAACCGCGAAGACCTTTGTGCCGGTGGACGACAAGACCTGGCTGCTGACCGGCGACGAGGCCCAGCTGGAGGAGGACGGCACCATCACCGTGTACGGCCGGGGCTCCAACTGCATCAACAGCGGTGGCGAGAAGATCTTCCCGGAAGAGGTGGAGCAGGCCCTGAAAAACCATCCGGCGGTGTTCGACTGTCTGGTGGTGGCAACCCCGGACGAGCGCCTGGGCAGCAAGGTTACCGCCGTGGTGGCAACCCGCGCTGGCGAGGCCCTGGACCTGCAGGCACTGCAGACAGAGGCGCGCAAGCACATCGCCGGCTACAAGATTCCCCGTGAGTTGCACATTGTTGCCGAAGTGCCGCGCGCGCCCAGCGGCAAGCCCGCCTATCCCAAGGCCCTGGAAATCGCCCTGTCCGGCCAGTGCCGGGTGGACTAGCAAGGAGCAGATCCCGTGCAAGAACTTGATATCAGCACTCCCAGCTGTCTGGTGCAGCAGGAGGAGGGCGTCCTGGTGGTGACCCTGAACCGCCCGGAGGCGAAGAACGCCTTCAACCCCGCCATGCTGCTGGGCCTGTACCGGGCCTGGCGCCGGCTGGAGGAGGACAGCAGCCTGCGCTGCGCCATTCTCACCGCCAACGGCAACACCTTTTGCGCGGGCATGGATCTGAAAGCCGGCGCCGACGGCGATCACGGTGCAAGTGAAGAGTTCATGGCCCTGATGGGCGAGGTGCCCAATCTGCACTGGCAGGCCCTGCTGCGGGACAACCGTCCCAACAAGCCCCTGATCCTGGCGGTGGAGGGCTACGCCCTGGCCGGCGGGACGGAAATCCTGCAGGGAACCGATATTCGCATCGCCGCGGAGGACGCCATCTTCGGCGTTACCGAGGTGGCTCGCGGCCTCTATCCCATGGGCGGTTCCACGGTGCGCCTGCGCCGCCAGATCCCCTACTGTCTGGCGGCGGAAATGCTGCTCTGCGGCGAGCATATCAGCGCGCAGCAGGCGCTGGACTGGGGCCTGGTGAACCGCCTGGTGCCGCCGGGGCAGACCCTGACGGTGGCGCGGGAATACGCCGCGCGCATCTGTGCCAATGCCCCGCTGGCAGTGGCTGCGGTTACCCGGTCCCTGCGCGAGCATCAGGAATGCATGGCGGAAGACGACGCCATGCTGGCCTCGGATGCCCTGGCCGGGCCGGTATTTGCCTCTGCCGACGCCAAGGAGGGCATGCGCGCTTTCCGTGACAAACGCCCCGCGCAGTTCCGCGGCGAGTAGTCCTTTCGAGACCTCCCCGCCATCAGCGCGCTGGCCTGCCGCCGCAGGGCTGCGCATAATGGCGGTTCACCTTCTGACGGAAAACCTTGATGTCTGATCACGCCCACGCTTTCAGTACCATAGTCCGTGAACGCCGTTCCCTGCGCGCGTTTCTGCCCGACCCGCTGCCCCCTGCCGAGCTGGCGGCAATCTTCGAGGACGCCGCCCGCGCTCCCAGCAATTGCAACACTCAGCCCTGGGTGGCGCACGTGGTGTCCGGCGCAAAACTGCAGCAGCTGCGCGAGACCCTGCCCGGCGAGTTCCTGGCCGGTCGCATCAGCATGGATTTCCCCTATGACGGTGTCTATGAGGGGGTTTACAAGAACCGCCAATACGCCGCCGCCCAGGCGCTCTACGCTGCGATGGGGATACCGCGGGAAGACAAGGCGCGCCGGCAGGAAGCCTTTATGCGCAACTTCACCTTCTTCGATGCGCCGCACGTGGCCTTCCTGTTCCTGCCAGAGCCCTTTGGCCTGCGCGAGGCCTGTGACCTGGGCATGTTTGCCCAGACCCTGATGCTGGCGCTGACCGCCCGCGGCTTGGGCTCCTGCCCACAAACGGCGCTGGGTTTTCAGGCGGACCAGCTGCGCGCCGCGCTGGAAGTGGATCCTGCCCACAAGCTGATGTTCGGTATCTCCTTCGGTTACCCGGACCCGGCGGCGGGCGCGAACCAGTGTGTTACCGAGCGGGCGGCACTCGATGACTTCGTCATCTTTCACAGCTGAGGACAGGGTAATGGATGCGGTAATGCTCGAGGAGCAGCGCGGTCGGGTGCGGGTGCTGACCCTGAACCGTCCGGAAAAGAAAAATGCCATCAATGATGAGCTCTGGGTCGCGATCCGCGAAGCGTTCAAGGCCGCCGCCCTGGACCCACAGGTGGCTTGCGTAGTGTTGACCGGCGCCGGCGACAGCTTCAGTGCCGGGGTCGATCTGGCGAGCTTCGGCGGCACGGCGGGCGATGAGCCCCACCCCTTCGAGAGCGCTGCCCGCGCGGTAGCAGACTTTGACAAGCCTCTCATCATTGCCGCCAAAGGCGTCTCCGTTGGAGGCGGCGCCACCGTTCTGTTCCACGCAGACATGGTCTATGCCGGCGAGAGCCTGCGCCTGCGGCTTCCCTTTGCTGCCCTGGGCCTGGTGCCGGAGTGGGCCAGCAGCTACATGTTGCAGGCGAATATTGGTGCCCAGCGCGCCGCGGAGCTGTTCTATACCGCTGAGTGGATCAATGCACCACGGGCTCTGGAGCTGGGTGTTGTCGCCAAGGTGTTGCCGGATGCGGAGCTGATGGACTACGCCATGGCCCGTGCCGAAGCGGTTGCCCAGTGGCCGGTGAGTTCCCTGCGAGAGATCAAGCGCTCCCTGCGCATGCACCACGCGCCCAGCATCGACGCCGCATTCGTGGCGGAACAGGCGGCCATGGCGCGGCAGGCGGGGTCGGCAGACAATATCGAGGCCTTGACCGCCTTCTTCGAGAAGCGGGCACCCCGTTTCGATTGATAGTCCGGCCCCTCAGGGCTGGACGAATTCAGTCACTTCCAGGCTGAAGCCGGAGAGGGCGTTGAAGCGCACCGGCGCGGACATCAACCGCATCCGGCCGACACCCAGGCGTTTCAGAATCTGGGCGCCGGTGCCGATGACCCGGTAATTGCCAATACCGCCGCGGCTGCTGCCGGTGACGTTGGGCGGGGCCGGGAACTGCACCACATCCGCCAGCGCCTGGGCGGCGCTCACCGGCTGCCCGATCAGCACCAGCGCGCCGCTGCCTTCGCGGGCGATGTGTTCCAGGGCCCGGCGGCAGGTCCAGCCGGGAGCCTGGTCTGCAATCACAGTGCCAATGACATCCCGCAGCATGCTGACAGTCTGCACCCGCACCAGGGTGGCGCTGTCCTCGGCAAGCGTGCCGCAGGTCAGGGCATAGTGCAGGGTATCGTCGATCAGATCGCTGAAAGTGTGCAGCTGGAATTCGCCGAATTCCGTTGTGACCGTTTTGCTGTCGCGGAGGTCAATGGACTGTTCATGCAGCGAGCGGTACTCGATGAGGTCGGCGATAGTGCCCATGCGCAGGCCATGGCGCTCG
>JBLRXF010000348.1:0-3390 GCA_047920875.1 Haliea sp.
CCCGCTCCAGCGCCAACAGCCTGCAGATCCGGGCGCTGGTTTCGGTCGGCAATGCTGCCGTCGCGGACGTGGGCGTGGTTTATATCCTCGTGTATGACCCGGACCTGGACGACGTGGTCGACCAGACCGCAGCAAGAGTCCGCAACGGACGCTATGACTTCAGTTTCCCGGCGCTCGCGGCCGGGCGCTATCTGGTGTTCGCCGGCTCCGATGCCGACAATGACCTGTTCATCTGCGATGCCGGCGAGGCCTGCGGCGCGTGGCTGACAACAGACCAGCCGGCGGTGATTGAGCTGGACCGCGACCGGGATGGGATCGACTTCCCGGCCGAGTACCTGATCAGCCTGCCCAACACCGCCGAGGCAGCTGCCGGCAGGACTGCAGCGCAAGGCCTGCCCCGGCGCCCCTGAAGGCGGCCAACGGCTTGACCCAGGTCAACGGCCCGGGAGCGCGGTCGCGCTAGACTGGGCCACCGTTTCGGGACAGGCACAAAACCATGGCAGCCACGGGCTCAGCACCGGTTCGCGCATTGACCACCGAATCCCTTTGGGATCCGGACCTGATCGCCCGCTACAACCTGGCCGGGCCGCGCTATACCTCCTATCCGACCGCGGCACAGTTCCAGGACGATGTCAGCGAGGCGCAGTGGCGCGAGGCCATGGCGGCCAGCAACGAGATCAGCGCGCCACTGTCTCTGTATTTCCACATTCCCTTCTGCAACACGGTTTGCTACTACTGCGCCTGCAACAAGATAGTCACCGCCAACCGGCAGCGGGCCAGCGACTATCTGGTCTACCTGCAACGCGAAATCGAGCTGCAGGCGGCCGCGGTCAATCCCGAGCGGATGGTGCGCCAGCTGCACTGGGGCGGCGGCACCCCGACCTACATCAGCGACAGTGAGATGCAGACGTTGATGACCGCCATACGCGAACAGTTCCGGCTGGCGTCAGACGACGAAGGCGAGTTCTCGATCGAGGTGCACCCCGGTGGCATGGCCACCGATCGCATCCGGCATCTGCGCCGATTGGGCTTCAACCGTATCAGCATGGGCGTGCAGGACTTCGACGCAGACGTGCAAAAGGCCGTCAACCGCTTCAACAGCGTTGCAGAAGTCGCGGCACTGGCAGGGGAGATCCGCGCCTCGGGTTTCAAGTCACTGAGCATGGACCTGATCTACGGTCTGCCGCTGCAGAGCGAGCGCTCCTTTGCCCGCACCCTGGACCAGGTCATCCGCCTGCAGCCGGACCGGCTGTCGCTGTTCAACTACGCGCACATGCCGCAACTGTTCAAGACCCAGCGGCAGATTGACGAACGCCAGCTGCCCGCAGCCGAGGTCAAGATGGCGATCCTGCAGCAGAGCATAGACCGCTTGCTGCACGAAGGTTACGAGTACATTGGCATGGACCACTTCGCGCGTCCCGGTGACGAGCTGGCCCTGGCGCAGATGCAGGGCACCCTGCACCGCAATTTCCAGGGCTATTCCACCCACAAGGACTGCGACCTGCTGGCGTTTGGGGTGTCCGCCATCAACGCCCTGGGCAACAACCATTTCCAGAATTTCAAGGACGAGCCGTCCTACATAGCCGCGGTCAATGCCGGCAAGCTGCCGCTGGCCAAGCGCATTACCCTGAGCCGCGACGACGGCATCCGCAAGGCGGTCATCAACGAGTTGATCTGCAACTTCGCCCTGGACTACAGGGCTATCGAGGAAGAGTTTGGCATCTGCTTCGCAGACTACTTCAAGGCGGAACTCACGCGGCTGCCGGCGCTGGCGGCCGATGGCCTGCTGAAAATGTCCGCACAGGGTATCGCGGTGCTGCCGGCCGGGCGCCTGCTGGTGCGGCGCATCTGCATGGAATTTGACGCCTACATCGACCCGGGGCAGCTGTCGGGCAACCGCTTCTCGCGCATTATCTGAACGCCTGGCGGCGACGACTGCTGCTGATGACGCTGTAGAGAAAGCCGCCAACGGCGCCGGCAAGGCCCTGCAGCAGCAATCCGCTCCACTCCCTGGCCGCGGCCACGGGATAGAGTCCCAGCACCTGGCGCATGATCAGGTGCAGGGCCACCAGGGCCACAAAACCGGCGAGCGTGAACCAGAATACCCGGGTGCCCGGCACCATATGAACGCGCACCAGACCCGCCGCAACCGGCATGGCAATCACGAACGCCACCAGGATCAGCAGCAGATACGCGGTCATGCCCAGAAGATCGTGCAGACTGGCCTGGAGTCGCGTCGTCAGGGAAACCTCGACACCCATGGCCGCCAGGTTGGCCAGCACCACCTGGGTCGCCAGCAGGCAGCCGATGACATAAGCGGCAATGACCGCGGGGAAAAATGCCTTGAGCACACGTATCATGAGCGACTACCTCTTGCGCTGTGTCTGTTTATAATGACCGCACAGGCCGCAAAGGAAAAGCCCATGACTGCAACAGCTATCGTCCGTCACGCTCTGGCAGCGGTGTTCCTGCTGGCAGGCCTGGCAGTGGCAGCGCCGGATTACCAACTGGAAACCGTGGCGACTGGCCTGCACCACCCGTGGTCGGTGGCCCAGCTTCCCGATGGCAGTCTGCTGGTCACCGAGCGCCGCGGCAGGCTGCTGCAGATCAGCGCCGATGGCAGCCGCCGCGAGGAAATCGGCGGCGTGCCCTCCACCTGGGTGGCCGGCCAGGGGGGCTTTTTCGATATCGTGCTGCACCCACAGTTTGCCGCCAACCGACTGGTGTACCTGGCCTATGCCCGGGGTGATCAGGGCGCCAACGGCACTGCCATATGGCGCGCCCGGCTGGAAGGCAGTGCGCTGCAGGACGGCGCCGACATCCTCTGGGTGGCGGACAAGAAGAACACCGCCCAGCACTACGGCGGCCGCCTGCTGTTCCTGCCGGACAACAGCCTGTTGCTGGCGACCGGTGACGGCTTTGATTTCCGCGAACAGGCGCAGAACCCGCGCAGCGAGCTGGGCAAGGTGCTGCGGGTCAAGGACGACGGCAGCGTACCGGAGGACAACCCCTTCAGTGAGCCGGGCAGCGAGCGGGTGTGGACACTTGGGCACCGCAACCCGCAGGGCCTGGTTCTGGCCGGGCAGTCGGGCACCGTATACCTGCATGAGCACGGCCCCAAGGGTGGCGACGAGGTCAACCTGCTGCGGGCCGGGGAAAACTACGGCTGGCCGGCCGCGACCTACGGCGTGGACTACAGCGGCGCCTATGTCTCGCCCTTCAGTGAACTGCCGGGAATGGCGGCACCCCTCCACGTCTGGACCCCCAGCATCGCGCCCTCGGGGATGACCTGGTATGACGGCGATCAGTTCCCCGCCTGGCGCGGCAAGCTGCTGGTCGGGGCTCTGGTGGACAAGGAAGTGAGGTTGCTGACCCTGCGGGACGGTCAGG
>JBLRXF010000349.1:0-3343 GCA_047920875.1 Haliea sp.
TTCTGTGCCAGTTTGCTATAAACCAACTTCCATGTCACCAGCCCGGTTCCTCATTACACTCGCTGGTCGGAGTTTGCATTCCTTCCCGGATGGATTCGCGCATGCCCGGCACGGACAGCAGGAACAAGGTTTCCTGAATAGCTGCCCAGTCCTCTTCCGCGACAAGCACGGCCTTGTTCCGCTTGCCGGTGATCAACACGGGCTGATGGGATTCAGCCGTTTCATCTATGAGCCGATAGATGCATATTCCGGTCCATCGTGAACACCCATTCCGGTTCAACGTGAACACCTATTCTGGACGAACGTGAACACCCATTCCGGGTTGAACGTGAACACTTTTCGGGCTATTTCCGGAATGGGTGTTCACCATCCCGGAATCACCGTTCACGTTCAACCGGAATCCCTCTCAACGCATTGATCTGTAAATGATTTGGTAAGCTCCCCGGCTTTTTGGGAGCCACCATGCCAGGCAAGAGAACTGCAATGCGTAAAATACGAGACGTCCTCAGGCTCCGGCTCTCTGCCGGCCTGTCCATCCGCGAGATCAGTCGCAGCACCAAGCTCAGCGTTGGCGGCATCCAGAAGCTGCTCACCCGGGCCCAGGCCCTGGAACTCGGCTGGCCCCTCCCCGACGATCTGGATGACAACCAGCTCGCCCACCTGTTCTACCCAACCGCTGATGCCCGCACTTCCCGCCGCCACCAATTGCCAGACTGGCCGGTCATCCACCAGGAACTCAAGCGGCCCCATATGACCAAGCAGTTGCTGTGGGAGGAGTACACCCAGAAGTACCCCAACCGCAGTTATAGCTACTCGCAGTTCTGCGATCGGTTCCGGCGGTGGCAGGGCAAACAGAAGCGCTCCATGCGCCAGCACCACCGGGCCGGGGAGAAGTGCTTTGTGGATTACGGCGGTTCCACCGTACCGGTGATCAATGCCATGACCGGCGAGATCCGCCAGGCACAGATCTTTGTCGCCACCTTGGGCGCCTCCAACTTCACCTTCGCCGAGGCCACCTGGACCCAGTCGCTCCCCGACTGGCTACAGAGCCATGTGCGGATGCTGGCCTACTTCGGCGGTTGTACCGATATGATCGTCCCCGACAATCTACGCAGTGGCGTCAGCAAGGCCTGTCGCTACGATCCGGACCTCAACCCCAGCTACCAACAGCTGGCAGAGCATTATCAGGTCGCGGTGGTTCCAGCGCGGCCCTACAAACCCAAAGACAAGGCGAAGGCGGAGAATGCCGTCTTGGTGGTCCAACGCTGGATACTGGCCCGGTTGCGCCACCACAGCTTCTTCTCCCTGGCGGAGCTGAATCAGTGTATCCGGGCGCTGCTGGAAGACCTCAACAACCGGCCCTTTAAACAGCTGCCCGGCAGCCGCCGCTCGACGTTTGAGCAACTGGACAAGCCGGCCCTGAAGCCGCTGCCCAGCCAGCCTTACCGGTATGTGGCCATCAAGCCGGTCAAGGTCAATATCGACTATCACATCCAGTACGAACAGCACTGCTACTCGGTGCCCCACCAGTACGTCGGCGAGAAGCTCGAGCTCCACGCCGGTGACACGCTGGTGGAAGCCTACTTCCGACGGCAGTTGGTGGCGACACACCCGCGCAAGCACACATCAGGCTTTACGACGAATCCGGCACACATGCCCAAGCGCCACCAGGCCCAGCAACAGTGGACACCAGGGCGCCTGCGGCGCTGGGCCGACGACATCGGCCCGGACGCGGGCGCCTGGGTCGGCGGCCAGTTCGACCGGCGAGAACATCCGGAGCAGGCCTACCGCGTCTGCCTGGGCCTGCTCAACCTCAGCAAGCAGTACCCGGCCACCCGGCTCAATGCTGCTTGTCGGATCGCCAACCAGGCCGGTCTGGAGCGCCTGAAGCAGGTGCAGGCCATATTGCAAAGCAATCGGGACCAGTTGCCCGAGCAACTCAGCTTCGCGGCTGAACTACCCCAGGACCACGAGAATATCCGTGGCGCTCATAACTTCCACTGAAGGAAATACTCATGACAACATCCATCACCCTCGCTCGCCTGCGCGACCTCCGCCTGAGCGGCATGGCACAAGCCCTGGAGCGACAACAGGAACAGATCGGCACCTACGATGCCTTGCCCTTCCAGGACAGGCTGGGCCTGCTGGTAGAGCAGGAGTGTCTGGAGCGGGAGCACCGCAAGCAGGACCGGCTGGTACGGCAAGCCCGGTTCAAGTTGCGTGCCACCGTCCAGGACATCGACTACCAGCACCCACGCAACATCCAGCCGGCACAGATTGCCCGGCTGGCACAGGGGGAGTGGGTCGACCGCGCCCAGAACCTGCTGATCACCGGCCCCTGCGGCAGTGGCAAGACCTACCTGGCGTGCGCGTTGGGGCACAACGCCTGCTTGCAGGGCTACAGCGCGCGCTACTACCGGCTGTCGCGGCTGTTGCTGGAGATGACCCAGGCCAAGGCGGACGGGAGCTACCGGAAGCTGCTGCTCCAGCTCGGCAAGACACAGCTGCTGCTGATTGACGACTGGGGGCTGGAGGCCCTCACCGCCGCCCACCGCAACGACCTGATGGAGATTATGGACGATCGTCACGGCTCGCAGTCAACGGTCGTGATCAGCCAGCTACCAACAGATCAATGGTATGCGGCCATCGGCGACAACACCCTGGCGGACGCCATCCTTGATCGACTAATGCACAACGCGCACCGGCTGCCCCTGAAGGGCGAGTCGATGAGAAAAAAACTGGGGGAATTGACGGAAGGTGAACACTTGGGTTAAAAACCCGGCTACGTGATGCATTGAGAAATCAGGTGTTCACGTTCGGCCGGAATAGGTGTTCACGTTCGCCGGAATACGCACGTTCCAAAAGATCAATTACCTGTTCAACGTCCAACACATCCTTGACGGCATCCTTGCGGGCAACATTACCGAGTTTCTGCAGACGCGCAATTTCGCCTTTTTTCGGCGGGGATGAGCTGTCATCGGCCCTGTCCAGAAACTCCTCCACCTCCCCCAGCAAGGCTTCGTATTCAGTGAGGATATCGCGTTTCCGCTCGGTCTCTTGGTGCTCAAGAATTTTTCGCCCCTCTGCCACCAGGCGCTCCATTTCCTCCTCTGATATCTCGTCAGACCCACGGTCGCGAAACAACCACGCGCCAATCAGGACCAGAAAAAGCAAAGGGCCGAGTAGCAACGCGCCAAACAAGACCCAGATAGAGGGAATACGCCTTGAAGCCAACATGTAGAGCAACAGCGCCAGAGCGCCCGGAACGAGCCACAGCGAGGCGCCAATATCATCGTTCATGAACTGGCCTTATCTCTCATGTTTAGCTCCTGCATTCCTGCCG
>JBLRXF010000350.1:0-3343 GCA_047920875.1 Haliea sp.
GAGGGTCACGGCCTGCTGGGTCTGAGCTACGTCGACCAGCATGGGGCGGGCAAAATTGACCGGCGCCAGTTTCCCGAGATCGGCTGCGTGGTGCGCCTGCACCGGCCGCCCGGTATCGATACCCCCGGTCACTTCCTGGCCCAGGGCGTCAAGCGTTTCCGCATCATCCGCTGGCTGACCGATACCGCACCTTACCGGGTGCAGGTGGAGTACCCCCGCAGCCAGGGCGACAGCGACAGCGATGAGATCAAGGCCTACGGTATGGCCCTGATCAAGGAAATCAAGGAATTGCTCCCCTTGAATCCGCTGTATAGCGAGGAGTTGAAGCAGTATCTGGCCAACTTCAACCCCAACCAGCCCAGCGTGCTGGCGGATTTTTCCGCCGCTCTGACCACCGCCAAGGGCGATCAGCTGCAGGAAATTCTCGACACACTGCCGTTGCTGGCGCGGATGGAGAAGGTGCTGGTGCTGCTGCGCCGGGAGCGTGAGGTGGCGGAGCTGCAGGGGCAGATCACCAGTCAGGTCAATGAAAAGGTCTCCGAACAGCAGCGCCAGTTTTTCCTGCGTGAGCAGATGAAGGTGATCCAGAAAGAGCTTGGCATCTCCAAGGACGACCGCAGCACCGACATCGAGCTGTTCGAGGAACGCATGGCGGCTCTGCAGCCACCGGAAGCGGTGCAAAAGCGTATCGCTGACGAGATGCAGAAACTGTCGGTGCTGGAGACCGGCTCACCCGAGTACGGTGTAACCCGCAACTACCTGGACTGGGCCACACAAGTGCCCTGGGGCGTAACCTCGGCGGACAAACTGGAGCTGAAGCATGCGCGCAAAGTGCTGAACGCGCACCACGACGGGCTGGATGATGTCAAACAGCGGATCCTGGAATTCCTCGCCGTGGGTGCCTTCAAGGGCGAAATCGCCGGCTCTATCCTGTTGCTGGTGGGCCCCCCCGGCGTGGGCAAGACCAGCATCGGGCGCTCCGTGGCCGATGCCCTGGGGCGTGAGTTCTATCGGTTCAGCCTCGGCGGCATGCGCGATGAAGCCGAGATCAAAGGCCACCGCCGCACCTATATCGGCGCCATGCCCGGAAAGTTCGTGCAGGCCCTGAAAGAGGTTAAGGTCTCCAACCCGGTGATCATGCTCGATGAAATCGACAAGATAGGCGCCTCCTTTCGCGGCGATCCGGCCTCGGCCCTGCTCGAGGTGCTGGACCCGGAGCAGAACAGCGATTTTCTCGATCACTACCTCGATCTGCGGGTGGATTTATCCAAGGTCCTCTTCATCTGCACCGCCAATCAGCTTGATACCATTCCCGGGCCACTGCTGGACCGGATGGAGATCCTGCGTCTGGCCGGCTATATCGCCGAGGAAAAACTTGCCATCGCCAAGAACCATCTCTGGCCGCGACTGTTGGAGCGCCACGGCGTCCAGAATGAGCAGCTGAAGATCAACGACCCCGCGCTGAAATACGTGATCGAAAGTTACTGCCGGGAAGCGGGGGTCAGGAACCTGGAAAAGCAGTTGGCGCGCATTATCCGCAAGTCCATTGTCGATTTGGTGGAGGGCCGCCGGAAGCGCATCCGGGTCGGCAAGAAAGACATCGAGACTCTGCTCGGGCAGCCCGTATTCCAGGCCGAAAAACTGCTGCGCGGCCCGGGTGTCGCCACTGGCCTGGCCTGGACCGCCATGGGCGGCGCTACCCTGGCGATCGAATGTTCCCAGGTGCATACCCTGAACCGCGGCTTCAAACTCACCGGCCGCCTCGGCGACACCATGAAGGAGTCCGCCGAGATTGCCTACAGCTACGTCGTCGCCCACCTCAAGGACTACGACTGCGACCTCGATTTCTTCGACACCAGCCTGGTACACCTGCACGTCCCCGAGGGCGCCACCCCCAAGGACGGCCCCAGCGCCGGCATCACCATGGCCACCGCCCTGATCTCCCTGGCGCGGAAGGAGCGCATCAAGCGGCCGCTGGCCATGACCGGCGAGCTCACCCTCACCGGCCAGGTCCTGCCGGTCGGCGGTATTCGCGAGAAGGTGATCGCCGCCCGGCGCATCAAGATCCCCGAGCTGATCCTGCCAGCCGCCAACCGCCGCGACTTCGAGGAGCTGCCGGAATATCTGCGGGAGGGGCTGGAGGTGCACTTTGCGCGCACGTATCGGGAGGTGTTCGAGTTCGTGTTCCAGGAGCATCGGCGGGACAAGGCGCTGCACTGAGTGTGCCTGCTTCAGGATTCCAGGTGCCACTAGTCCGGCCGGAGCCGTTCCTGCCTCTGTCCGGGGGCGCTTCGAAGTCGCTGGTTTGGTGGTCTGGGTGCCACTAGCCCGGCCTGAGCCGTTCCTGCCCCTGCCGGGACGCGCCGTGAACCCATCCATGGGGGCTTGTATGAAACATCCATGTTTCATACAGTCCCGGCAGGGGCAGGAACGCCTCCGGCCTGGCTTGGTCACGATGCATCGACACTCAATGGCCGATAGCTTTTTTCTGCTAAGTGGCACTGAACGTGGGGAGCATGGTGCTTGAGGCGCGAGCGCGTGTTGGCCCTTCGCCGGACCGTCGACGGCCATGGAGAGCCCACCCCGCTTTATCGGGTGTGGCCGTCGCCGAGCCCACATGGATGTGCTTGCAGCGTGTCCGGCGAAGGGCCAACACGTGATCGTGCCGGCGCACGATCAAAGCACCAACGAGAAGAGCAAAGTCTCTGAATGATTTACGCGGGTACGCGAGCGGTAACCACAGCGCGCCGCGGTGCAGGATACCCCTCGATCGTGCGACTCGAGTCCGCAGGGTCCAGGAAATCCGCGAGTGATTGGAACCGCATCCACTCCGTAGCCCGCTGCTCCTCCACAGTAGTCACCGACACATCCACCAGCACCTCGTCCACAAACCCCAGCTTGCGCAACCACCCCAGCAGCGTGTCGCAACTGGGCAGGAACCAGACATTGCCCATACGCGCATAGCGGCCTTCCGGTACCAGGGTAGCGCCAGCGGGGCCATCGATGACCAGGGTTTCCAGCACCAGCTGGCCGCCCGGGCGCAGGCAGCCCTTCAGCTCCAGCAGGTGGTCCAGGGGCGAGCGGCGGTGGTAGAGGATGCCCATGGAGAACACGCTGTCGAAAGCGGCGAGGTTTGGCGGTACGTGCTGGATGCCCAGGGGCAGCACCCAGACGCCGGGCTGTTGCAGATACTTCTGCAGGGCCCAGTATTGGAGGACGAACAAGGGCGTGGGGTCGATGCCGATGACCTCCGCCGCGCCGTCGCCGGCCATGCGCCAGCAGTGGTAGCCGCTGCCGCAGCCGACGTCCAGAACACGACGATCGTGGAGCGGATCGATGTGCG
>JBLRXF010000351.1:0-3282 GCA_047920875.1 Haliea sp.
TGGCGAGGGCCCAGCTGCGCACACAGGGCATCAAGCCCAAGTCGGTCAAGAAGAAGGCGAAGCCCCTGTTCAGCAGCGGCAAGCCAATCAAGGCCGCGGACATTGCCATCTTCACCCGTCAGCTCGCCACCATGATGAAGGCCGGGGTGCCGCTGGTACAGAGTTTCGATATCGTCGCCGAGGGCCTGGAAAAGCCTAAGATGCGCGAGCTGGTGGTCAGCATCAAGAACGACGTTGCCTCGGGCTCCGGCCTGGCGCCCTCGCTGGCCAAGTACCCGCGCCAGTTTGACGACCTGTTCTGCAGCCTGGTGGCCTCGGGGGAGTCTTCGGGCACCCTGGAAACCATGCTCAGCCGCGTCGCCACCTACAAGGAAAAGACCGAACAGCTCAAGGCCAAGATCAAAAAAGCCATGACCTACCCTATCGCGGTGGTGATTGTCGCCATCGTGGTGACCGCCATCCTGCTGATCAAGGTGGTACCGCAATTTGCCGAGACTTTCCGCAGTTTTGGTTCAGAACTGCCGGCCTTCACCCTGATGGTGGTGGGGCTGTCCAACTTCATGCAGGCATGGTGGTTCATCATCCTCATAGGCATGATTGCAACCGGCTACGCGCTGAAGGAATTCAAGCACCGCTCCGTCGCCTTCGCCGAGTTTCTCGATCGTCTGGCCCTGCGCCTGCCGGTGGTCGGTGGCATTGTCCACGATGCGGTAGTCGCGCGCTTCTCGCGCACTCTCGCCACCACCTTCGCCGCCGGGGTGCCGCTGGTGGACGCGCTCAATTCAACCGCTGGTGCGGCCGGCAACTCGGTCTACTCCAAGGGGATCATCCAGATTCGCGACGACGTCACCACCGGCACCACGCTGTACCAGGCGATCAAGGCCACCGGCCTGTTCCCGAACATGCTGCTGCAGATGGTGTCCATCGGCGAGGAATCCGGCGCCCTGGATGACATGCTGGACAAGGTTGCCCAGCACTATGAGGAAGCAGTGGACAACGCCGTGGACAGCCTGAGCTCCCTGATGGAGCCGATCATCATGTCCGTGCTGGGTGTCCTGGTGGGCGGCCTGATGATCGCGATGTACCTGCCGATCTTCATGCTCGGCTCGGTCATCTGAGGCCCTTGCCGGCGGAGGAGCCAGTGTGCTAGAGGTCTTTACCCAGCACCCCTGGTGGCTGGCGACGTGCCTGCTACTGCTGGGGCTGGTGGTCGGCAGCTTTCTCAACGTGGTGATCTACCGGCTGCCCCTGATGATGCAGGCCCAGTGGCGCCGGAACTGCTGCGAGCTGCTGGAGCAGCCGGCACCAGCCGATGCAGCGGCCTTGAGCCTGGCCGCCCCCAATTCCCATTGCCCTGCCTGCAAGGCAGCGGTCCGGCCCTGGCAGAATATACCCGTCATCAGCTATCTGGCATTGGGAGGCAAGTGCGCCAACTGCAAGGTGCGGATTTCGCCGCGCTACCCGGTGGTGGAACTGCTGACCGGCCTGCTGACCCTATGGTTGGGGCTGCACTACGGCGCCAGCCCGCAGCTAATGGGGGCAGTGCTGCTGAGCTGGGCGCTGATCACCCTGACTCTGATCGACTACGACACCCAACTCCTGCCCGACGACATTACCCTGCCGCTGCTCTGGCTGGGGCTGGCGTTCAACATCAGCGGCACCTTTGTGCCGTTGGCGGATGCGGTGATCGGTGCCATCGCCGGCTACGGTATTCTGTGGGGGGTGTACTGGCTGTTCAAACTGCTGACCGGCAAGGAAGGCATGGGCTACGGCGATTTCAAACTGCTGGCTGCGCTGGGTGCCTGGCTCGGCTGGCAAGTGCTGCCCTTGATCATTCTGCTCTCGTCCCTGGTGGGCGCAGTGGTGGGCATTGCCCTGATGGTGATCAAGCGTCGCGGCCGCGAAGTGCCCATCCCCTTTGGCCCCTATCTGGCCGCGGCCGGTTGGCTGGGCCTGGTGTGGGGCGAGCAGATCCTCGCAGCCTGGCTGGGTACAACCGGGCTGCAGCACTGAGCGGGACAGGACGCCATGAACATGATAATTGGAATCACCGGCGGCATCGGCAGCGGCAAGAGCGCGGTTACCGACCGCTTCGCGCAGCTGGGGATTACCGTGGTAGATGCAGATCTGGCGGCGCGAGTGGTGGTCACCCCCGGGCGCCCTGCCCTGCAGGCCATCGCTGACCATTTCGGTGCCAGCATCCTGCAGGCGGATGGCAGCCTGGACCGCGCTGCCCTTAGGCGTATCGTCTTTGCGGAGCCCGCGCAGCGGCAGTGGCTGGAGCAGCTTACCCACCCGCTGATAGGTGAGGAAATCCGGGCCCAGCTGGCCGCCTCGCGTTCGCCCTACACCATCCTCAGCTCACCGCTGCTGCTGGAGTCCTCAGCCAGCGCGACCTGGCGGAATACGAGGAAATTAAAAAGAATAAAGATATGCCATCACTTTCTGTAAAAAACTCCGGAACAGCAACATGTGCGGAATAGTAGGTTATATCGGCCCGGAGGAGGCGACTTCGATTCTGCTGGCCGGTCTGCGGGAGCTGGAATACCGTGGTTACGATTCCGCCGGTGTCGCCATCCTGCAGGACGACGGTCTCCACTGTTTCAAAGCGGTGGGCAAGCTGGACAACCTTGCGGCCAGGGTGGGAAGTTTCAGCTCAAGCGGCCCGGTGGCGGCCATCGGCCACACCCGCTGGGCCACCCATGGCAAGCCCACGGAGATCAATGCCCATCCCCACGGCCTTACTCACAGCCAGGTGGTGCATAACGGGATTATTGAGAACTATCGCCGGCTCAAGGACGAAGTGGCGACTCCTTATCTCAGTCAGACCGACAGCGAGGTCATCGTTCATCTGTTCGAAAAGAACCTGGCGGCGCACAACAACAATCCAGCCCGGGCTTTGCAGATATTCCGTGCAACTCTGAACCAGCTTCACGGCGCTTACGCCATCCTTCTGATCAGCGAGCAGGTCCCCGGGCAAATTTTTTTCGCACGCCAGGGTTCGCCGTTACAGATCGGCTTCGCCGCCGACGGCTGCCGCTTCGCCTCTTCCGACGCACCCCTGCTGAGTTTTTGCGATAAGGCCGTCTACCTGGAAGATGGCCAATGGGGAATGGCCACCATCGACCGGCTGCAACTGTTTGCCGCCGACGGTAAGGCCCTGGAGCCGGTGTTCAAGTCTTTGCCCCCGGGAGTAGGAGCGGCCCGCAAGGAGGGTTTTCGCTACTTTATGGAAAAGGAGATCTACGAGCAGCCGGCGGTACTTACCGATATTCTCACCGG
>JBLRXF010000352.1:0-3246 GCA_047920875.1 Haliea sp.
GTCATGCCGGACACCGTCAGTGGCAGGCCCGCGCGCAGGGCAATCTGCCGCGCCACGTTGGTACCGGTCGCGCCCTGCTGCAGGGCGCTGCCGATGATGACGTCGTCAACCCGGGCCGGATCGATACCGGCGCGACGGATGACTTCCGCCACGGATGCCGCGCCCAGGCTGGCGCCGCCGAGATTGTTGAAGCCGCCCCGATAGGCCTTGGCGATCGGAGTGCGGGCTGTGCTTACGATTACTGCTTCTTTCATGAAATTCTCCCGGTAGCCCACACAAGGCGGGCTACGCCTGCTGGTTTAGTCGAGTTTGATGCCAAGGCCTGCTGCGGCCTCGCCAATCATCTTCATGCTCTGCTCAAAGCCGGCGGTCAGCTCGCGCTCGCCGTCCCGCTTGCTGATCTGCTCCCAGTGGGCGGCGATGCCCTCGGGCGTCTGCTCGTCCAGGGGCAGCCACACGCTCTCGGTTTCGACGATGCGGGATACCGCAAAGGAGCCCGCGCCGGCGGCGAGGATGGTACGGTTGGGGGAATCCTCACAGGCCAGGTAAAGCACCGCGGGGGTCACGGTCTCGGGGGTCAGCAGCTCAAAGGCCTTCTCCGGCAACAGGCCCTCGGTCATGCGTGTGCCTGCGGTGGGCGCCAGGGCGTTGACCCGGATATTGTACTTGGCGCCTTCCTGCACCAGGGTGTTCATCAGGCCGATAACGCCCATCTTGGCGGCGCCATAGTTGCTCTGGCCGAAGTTGCCGTAGAGGCCGCTGGAGGAGGTGGTCACGACGATGCGGCCGTAGGCCTGTTCGCGCATGATCTCCCACACCGCCTTGGTACAGTTGACGGTGCCCATCAGGTGCACATCCACGACCAGCTGGAAATCCTCCAGGCTGCCCTTGGTAAAACTCTTGTCGCGCAGGATGCCGGCGTTGTTGATCAGGATATCGACCCGGCCCCACTGGTCGATGGCCTGCTGCACCATGGCCTCCACTTCGGCGTAGTTGGCAACGTTGGCACCGTTGGCAATCGCCTCGCCGCCGGCCGCCTCAATTTCCGCGACCACGGCGCGGGCCGCCTCGCTGGAGCTGCCGGTGCCGTCCTTGGAGCCTCCGAGATCATTAACGACTACTTTGGCCCCGCGCTGGGCCAGGGCGATGGCGTGGCAGCGGCCCAGACCCTGGCCGGCGCCGGTTACAATGGCTACCTTGCCGTCATAGCGAATACTCATTACATCCTCTCCTTAAATTGTGGGAGCCCGCTCCGCGGGCGATAATTGTGTGTCCAGTCCATCGCGCGGGGACCGCGCTCCTACAGAAACTGTGGGAGCCCGCTCCGCGGGCGATAGTGTTTTTTGCTCTCAGCCGGCCACAACCATGGACAGCCACTCCGCCACCAGCGCCGGATTCTCCTCGCCCTCAATCTCCACAGACACCGCCTGCTTGATCAGAAAACGGTTGTTGTCCTTGGCCTGCACATCAACAATCTCGACGTGGGCGCGCACCCGCTTGCCGGCGCGCACCGGGGTCAGGAAACGCACCTTGTCAAAGCCGTAGTTGATGCCCATCACCACCTTCTCCGGCATGATGCCGATACCCTCGCACATCTTCACCATCATCGACAGGGTCAGGAAGCCGTGGGCGATAGTACCGCCAAAGGGGGTCTGCGCCGCCCGCTCCTCGTCAATGTGAATAAACTGATGGTCCTCGGTGCAGTCGGCAAAGGCGTTGATACGGTCCTGGTCGATGGTGATCCAGGGGCCGGGCTCCAGTTTGAGCCCTTTCTGGTTCACCATCTCGGCATTGGGAACAACTTTCATGGTCATGGGTGTTTCCTTGTGGGTAGTCGATTAGGGGTTGCGGCTGGCGCCACTCAGCCGTCGCGGAAGGTGGCGTTGACGTCCTGCTGCTGCATGTAGCCCCGGAGCTCGTTGCGCCCGACTACCATGCGGTGAACCTCATCCGGGCCGTCCGCCAGGCGCAGAGTGCGCTGCGCCATGTACATGGTGGCCAGGGGGGTGTCCTGGGACACGCCGGTGGCGCCGAACATCTGGATCGCCTGGTCGACGATACGGATGGAAATATTGGGCACCGCGGTCTTGATCATGGAGATCCACACCCGCGCTTCCTTGGGGTCCACGTTGTCCATCATCCAGGCAGTCTTCAGCGTCAGCAGCCGCGCCATCTCGATGTCCATGCGGGCGTTGGCGATGATGTCGACATTGCCGCCGAGCCGGGCCAGAGGCTTGCCAAAAGCGGTGCGGGAGACCGAGCGCTCGCAGAGCAACTTCAGCGCCTTCTCCGCCGCGCCGATGGCGCGCATGCAATGGTGAATACGGCCCGGGCCCAGGCGGCCCTGGGAGATTTCAAAGCCACGGCCTGGGCCGAGAATCATGTTTTCTTTCGGCACCCGCACATTGGTATAGCGCTGGTGCATGTGACCGTGGGGCGCATCGTCCATGGAAAACACGTGCATGGGGCGGAGATTCTCCACGCCGGGCGTGTTCATGGGCACCAGGATCTGGGACTGCTGCAGGTGCTTGGGCGCCTCCGGATCGGTCTTGACCATCACGATCATGATCTTGCAGCGCGGGTCACCGGCGCCGGAGATGTAATGTTTCTCGCCGTTGATCACCCATTCATCGCCCTCCAACACCGCGCTGGTGGAGATATTGGTGGCATCCGAGGAAGCAACCCCGGGTTCGGTCATGGCGTAGGCAGAGCGGATATCGCCGTTGAGCAGCGGCTCCAGCCACTGCTTTTTCTGCTCCTCGCTGCCGTACTTGTGCAGCACCTCCATATTGCCGGTATCCGGCGCGGCGCAGTTGAACACCTCCGCGGCGATATGGGACTTGCCCATCTCCTCCGCAAGATACGCGTATTCCACGGTGTTCAGGCCGGAGCCGTGCTCACCGTCCGTCAAAAAGAAGTTCCACAGGCCGGCTGCCTTCGCCTTGCCCTTGAGGGTTTCCATGATTTCGGTCTGGCGGGCGGTGAACTGCCAGCGGTCGCCGACGCCGATTTCGGCGATGTACTCCTCCTCGACCGGAGCAATTTCCTCGGCCACAAAGGCCTTTACCTGCGCCAGCAGGGGCTGCAACTTGTCACTGACTCCAAGATCCATAATCTACTCGCTTCTCTGCCAAAAATGGGTGAAAAGAGGCCCCGGCTACTGCCCGGCCCCCAGTGTGAGCGCTGCAGCGTACTCCGCCTTCAGCTGCCGCTTGAAAATCTTGCCCGAGGCGATGCGCGGCAGCT
>JBLRXF010000353.1:0-3241 GCA_047920875.1 Haliea sp.
GCTTTATCGGCACCCGGGTTCTGGATGATTTCCCCCTGCAACAGCTGGTGGACATCATCGACTGGACACCGTTTTTCATCTCCTGGGAGTTGGCGGGCAAGTACCCCAAAATTCTCGAAGACGAGATTGTGGGCGAGCAGGCGCGCGAGCTGTTCGCCGATGCCCAGGCGATGCTGCAAAAAATCATTGATGAAAAGCTGATCACCGCCAGCGCCACGCTTGGCTTCTGGCCGGCCGTGCGCAATGGCAGCGACGACATCGACCTGTTCGCCGATGAGTCGCGCAGCGAGGTTATTGCCACTCTGCACCACTTGCGGCAACAAATGGACAAGCCCAACGGCGAACCCAACCTGTGTCTGGCGGACTATGTCGCGCCTGTGGGCGCAGCGCCGGATTACATTGGCGCCTTCTGCGTCACCACCGGTCACGGCGTCGACGCCCTGTCCGACCGTTTTCTGGCCAACCACGACGACTACAACAGCATTCTGGTCAAGGCCCTGGCAGACCGTCTGGCCGAGGCCTTTGCCGAGTACCTGCACCGCTGGGTGCGCACCGAACTGTGGGGCTATGCGGCAGACGAGCAGCTGAGCGTCGAAGACCTGATCCGGGAGAAATACCGCGGCATTCGCCCGGCGCCCGGCTATCCGGCTTGCCCCGACCACACCGAGAAAGCCACCCTGTTCGAGCTGTTGCAGGCGCCAGAGACTTGCAGAGTCACCCTGTCGGAGAGCTTTGCAATGTCCCCAGCCTCATCGGTCAGCGGCTTCTACTTCTCGCACCCGGAGGCGCGCTATTTTGCGGTGGGCAAAATTGGCCGCGACCAGGTGGCGGATGTAGCTGAACGCAAGGGCATGAGCATTGCCGACGTGGAGCGCTGGCTGGCACCGGTACTGGACTACTGAGCGCCCCCAGGGGCCCTGCAAGCGACGCTATGGAGCACAATGATGACTGAACAGTCTGAAGCGGAGCACACTCCGTCAGTGGAAAAAGAGAACAACGGGGAGTCCACGGAGCAAGGCATGCGGCCGTGGCACGTTATCAGCAGCGTCTTTGCTGCCGGCCTCGGCGTCCAGAGCAGCCGCAACCGCGAACGGGATTTCAAGCAGGGCAAGGCCGGCGTGTTTATTGCCGCCGGCCTCACCTTTACCCTGCTGTTTATTGCCGCCGTGGTGATTGTGGTGCAACTGGTGCTGAAAAGCGCAAATTAGCCAGGCATGGCTGCCAACCAGAGATACAGGGCAACAACCACAATACTGATGATGGCGGTGGCGGCAATGGCATCGGCCGCGCCGTCGTCTTTGTTGGTGGATCCGGACATGCGGGGTCTCCTCGTCTGGGTGGATTGCCGGCTGTGGGCCGGACTGTGAGTCCGGGATTATATCAGGAAATTCGCTGATACCAGCCTCAAACGTAGCCTCGCGGGAGTTCTAAACTTATAAAAAATCAGCATAAATCGTTCTCCGGATTTTCTGGTAAGGTAGCGCCTCCGCAAAATCCGCCCCTGCGACACAGGACCTGTTGATGTACCTTTACGACCAATATGACCAGCGCATCGTCGATGAGCGCGTGGCCCAGTTCCGCGACCAGACCCGGCGCTTCCTTGCCGGAGAACTCACCGCCGCCGAGTTTCTTCCGCTGCGCCTGCAGAATGGCCTCTACCTGCAGCGCCTTGCGCCCATGCTGCGCATCGCCGTGCCCTACGGCCTGCTATCCAGCACCCAGTTGCGCAAACTGGCCCACATCACACGCCACTACGACAAGGGCTATGCTCACGTCAGCACCCGCCAGAACATCCAGCTGAACTGGCCGCAGCTGGAAGAAGTACCGGACATTCTGGCGGAGCTGGCCAGCGTGCAGATGCACGCGATCCAGACCAGCGGCAACTGTATTCGCAACACCACCACCGACCAGTTTGCCGGCGTCGCCGCCGACGAGCGCGAAGACCCGCGTCCCTGGTGCGAAATCATCCGTCAGTGGTCCACACTGCACCCGGAGTTCGCCTTTTTGCCGCGCAAGTTCAAGATAGCCGTCTGCGCCAGCGAACAGGATCGCGCCGCTATCCACGCCCATGATATCGGCATTGAACTGCTGGCCAACCCTGCCGGTGAATACGGCTTCAAGGTACTTGCCGGGGGCGGGCTGGGACGCACCCCGGTGATTGGCTCGGTCATCTGCGAGTGGCTGGAAAAGCGCCACCTTCTCACCTACCTGGAGGCGATTCTGCGGGTCTACAACCAGCACGGGCGCCGCGACAACAAGTACAAGGCGCGGATCAAGATTCTGGTCAAGGCCATGGGGGTCGAGGCTTTCCGGGAAGCGGTGGAGCGCGAATGGGCACTGCTGAAAGATGGCCCCAGCACGCTCACCGACGAGGAAATCACCCGCGCCAAATCCTTCTTCACCGCGCCGCCCTATGCCGAACTGGATGGGGCCGCTGCGGCTGACGCCCTGCAGGCGCGCTGCGCAGCAAGCCCCATTTTCGGCAACTGGGTAGCGCGCAACACCATTGCCCACCGCGTTCCAGGCTACCGCGCCGTGACCATCTCCCTGAAGGCGACCGGAGTCGCGCCGGGCGACATTACCGACAGTCAGCTGGAACTGCTGGCGGATCTGGCGGACAGCTTCTCCTTCGGCGAACTGCGCACCACGCACCAGCAGAACATGGTGCTGGCAGATGTCGAGGCCAGCGCTCTGTATACCCTGTGGCAGCAACTCCAGGGCGCGGGCCTGGCAACCCCGAACATCGGCTACATCACCGATGTCATCTGCTGCCCCGGCGGCGACTACTGTTCTCTGGCCAATGCCAAATCCATTCCCGTCGCCGAAGCCATTCAGGCCCGCTTCGAGGACCTGGACTACCTCTACGACCTGGGCCCGATCGAACTCAATATCAGCGGCTGCATGAATGCCTGTGGTCATCACCATATCGGCCATATCGGCATTCTTGGGGTGGACAAAAAAGGGGCCGAGTTCTACCAGATCAGCCTGGGCGGCAGCCAGTCCAAGGAGGCTGCCATCGGCAAGATCCTCGGCCCCTCCTTCAGCCAGGAAGAGGTTCCTGATGTAGTGGAGAACATTCTCGACACCTACGTTGGCCTGCGCCAGGAAGAGGAAACCTTTCTGCAAACCTACAACCGGGTCGGTATCGAACCCTTCAAGGAGCGGGTCTATGCCCGCGCTGATTAAGGGCGAGAGCATCGTCGACGACACCTGGCAGTGGATCGACGACAAGGCAGCCGAC
>JBLRXF010000354.1:0-3235 GCA_047920875.1 Haliea sp.
GTGTCTGCCGACTCGGCAGCTGGCGGTTGCGCGGCCACCAGGGCACCGGCCATGCGCGGCAGGGTCTGCGCAACAAGGACCATGCGCGCCATCAGGTCCAGGTCGGTGATGGCCTGCAGCCAGTCGGCGCCATCGCACCAGGAGCCGACCCGCTTACCCTGCACTGAGGACAGGTAGCGATTGTAGCCGTCAGCGTAGCCGCGCAGCCAATCGAGGCTGTCGCTATCCTGTTGGCGCAGGGCGGCCAGAGCCTGGCTGCGAATATCCAGCGCCCGCACGACCGCATCACTGGCAAGATACTTGTTGTTATCGCCGGCGCCGAAATAGCGGGCAAGCTCGCCGCGGGCCTCCAGCAGAGAATGAGAAATGTTACAGACGTGGTCTTCAGCGGCCGCGTAACCCTCGCCGTAACCAAGGCCGCCGAAATCGCTGGCAGTGATGTGGGCAACACCGTAGCTGGTGCGGATGATTTCTGCCCGATAGCTGGCGCTGCTGGTATCCGTGCCGGGAGCAGGCCCGCAACCGGAAAGCACGGCGAGAAAAACGCCGCTGACAAGAATGGGCGGTATGCGCATGGCGCTCAGGGACTCAGTGGCCCGCCTCTCCCTCCGGTGGCGGGGCCTCTTCCCCTTCGTGAATGCGGTTGAAGATTTCCTCGCGGTGTACGGCGACGTCCTTGGGGGCGTTAACGCCGATGCGCACTTGGTTGCCTTTCACGCCCAGCACAGTAATGGTGATGTCATCACCTACCATGAGGGACTCACCTACCCTGCGGGTCAATATGAGCATGGATCCTTGCCTCCTGTCGTCCGGCGAACCTGAACCGAACGGCGCCTGCCTTGCGCCCGGGTCTACTGTAGTTTTAGTTCAGATCCACAGAAACGCAACCGTGGTTGTGTATCAGTTTGTAAGCGCTGCAGTGCCCGGGGGCTTGTCGAGTTCGAAGGCTGAGTGCAGCGCGCGCACCGCCAACTCCATGAACTTCTCTTCGATGATCACCGAGATCTTGATTTCCGAGGTCGTGATCATCTGGATATTGATACCAACCTCCGCCAGGGCCTGGAACATCTGGCTGGCGACGCCCGCGTGGGAACGCATACCAACGCCGACCACGGACACTTTGGCAATTTTGTTGTCAGAGCGCACTTCGCGGGCGTTGAGTTCAGCGGCGACCTTCTCCAGCACGTCGCGGGCGCGAGGCAGATCGGCGCGGCCTACAGTAAAGGTCAGGTCGGTGCTGTTGTCCTCGGCCACGTTCTGGACAATGACATCCACCTCGATATTCGCCTCGCCGATCGGGCCGAGAATGCGGTAGGCAACTCCTGGCATGTCGGGGATACCGAGAACGGTGAGCTTGGCTTCATCGCGGTTGAAGGCAATACCCGCTATGGTCGGGGTTTCCATCTGTGACGCATCCTCCAGGGTTATCAGGGTGCCGGGGCCTTCCTTGAAACTGTGCAGCACCCGCAGGGGCACTTGATACTTGCCCGCGAACTCCACTGAGCGGATCTGCAACACTTTGGAACCCATGCTGGCCATTTCCAGCATTTCCTCGAAGGTGATGCGATCCAGACGGCGGGCACCGTCGACCACCCGGGGGTCGGTGGTATAGACGCCGTCGACATCGGTATAGATCTGACACTCATCGGCCTTGAGAGCCGCCGCCAGCGCTACCGCGGTGGTGTCGGAGCCGCCCCGGCCGAGTGTGGTGATGTTGCCGTTCTCGTCCACGCCCTGGAAACCCGCAACCACCAACACCCTGCCGGCATCCAGGTCAGCGTGCAGACGGCGGTTGTCGATCTCCCGAATGCGGGCCTTGGTGTGGGCATCGTCGGTGAGAATGCGCACCTGGCTGCCGGTGTAGGATTTGGCGGCGATGCCCCGCTTGTTGAGCGCCATGCTCAGCAGCGCCGTGGTCACCTGCTCACCGGTAGCAAGCAGCACGTCAAGCTCACGCGGCAGGGGCTGCTCCTGGATGGCCTCGGCCAGTTCCAGCAGGCGGTTGGTCTCGCCACTCATCGCGGACACCACAACCACCAGCTGGTGCCCCTCAGCGTGAAAGTGGGCCACCTTCTCGGCGACCTGCTCAATGCGCTCTATGCTGCCGACAGAGGTACCGCCAAACTTCTGGACAATGAGGCTCATGTCAGGGCTTGTGGCCCAGTGCGTCTGCCACCCAACCAGGTACCGCCTGCAGCGCTGCCGCGAGTCCGGCAACATCGTTGCCGCCACCCTGGGCCATGTCGGGACGACCGCCACCCTTGCCGCCGAGGCGACCGGAAAACTCGCGCATGAGATCGCCGGCCTTTACCTGGCTGATCAGATCCTTGCTCACGCCAGCTACCAGGGCCACCTTGTCACCTTCCACCGCTGCCAGCAGGATAACGCTGCTGCCCAGCTTGTTGCGGCACTGGTCCAGGGTATCGCGCAGGGATTTGGCGTCGGCACCGTCGACATTGGCGGCCAGCACTTTCACGCCGGCCAGGTCCACCGCGCTCGCGGCCAGATCGCCACCGGCGCCCGTGGCCAGTTTCTGCTTCAGGCGCGCGACTTCCTTCTCCAGTTCGCGATTTTCCGCGCGCAGGGCGCCGACCCGGGCAGCCGCGGAATCGCGGCCGGCCTTGACCACCTCGCACACCGCATCCAGCTGTGCTTCAGTGCGGGCAATGGCCTCCAGGGCACCGGCGCCAGTCACCGCCTCAATACGCCGCACACCGGAGGCGATACCGGATTCGGAGAGTATGCGGAACAGGCCGATGTCGCCGGTACGGTCGACGTGAGTACCGCCGCAAAGTTCTACCGAGTAGTCGTTCTCGCCCATGCTGAGGACGCGCACCTCGTCGCCGTATTTCTCCCCGAACAGGGCCATGGCGCCGGCGGCGATGGCATTGTCCATGGCCATCAGGCGGGTGGTGACCGGGGTGTTGGCGCGAATTTGCGCATTGACCTGCTGCTCGATTTCGGCCAACTCTGCCCGCGTCACGGCCTCAAAGTGGGAGAAGTCGAAGCGCAGGCGCTCGGAATCGACCAGCGAGCCTTTCTGGGCGACGTGCTCGCCGAGAATGCGGCGCAGGGCTGCGTGCATCAGGTGGGTGGCGGAGTGGTTGAGGCGGGTGCGCTGGCGCACGCTGTCATCCACCGCGGCCTGCAGCCTGTCACCCACCCGCACCGTACCTTCGAGTACCTTGACGTGATGCAGATGCTGGCTCTGGGCTTTGCTGGTATCGCTCACTTC
>JBLRXF010000355.1:0-3223 GCA_047920875.1 Haliea sp.
CCACCGCCCGCCTGCACTGCAAGACCCGCCCCGGTCACTGGACCCTGTTGCTGGCCAGGCAGGAGCACTTCAGCCCGACGCTGAAGGAGGTGGGTGTCATCCCCGACCTGGTGGCCAAGGTGGCGCGGGAACGCAATGCCGTCAGCATCGAGACGCCGTTCATGGTCAAGGCATTCAGCAAGCCGGGCGAGGTGAAGCTGCTCAAGATCGACGGCCATGCCCCAACCGACGTGGCCTATGTCGCATCGGGCAAGTACCCGTTTTATCGCACCTTCAACATGACCACCTGGAGCCATAACAGCGGCAAGCGTGAACAGACCCTGAAGCTCATCCACCACCTGCGCGATTTCATCGAGAAAGACTACCAGCGGTTCAGCCTGGTGCCGGTCTCCATGCTCAAGGCTGCCGGCTGGAAGTTCGCGGGCGATGAACTGGTAGGCGAGCCCACAGGAAAAGCCCTGGCGCATCACCCGCCCGTCCACGATTAGCCCCTTCGCGCATGTTCAAAAAGTGCGGCCTCACATTCAAGATGTTGATACTCACCGCCATGCTCGGCGTGGCGGTGTGGCTGATCTCGGACAACTATCAGACGCGCGCCCTCAAGCAGATCTTTAACGAAAAGCTCGCCGAGCGTTTTGGCGTCGAAGCGCAGGAACATCGCACGCGCTTCGACCGGCAGGTGAAGATTTACAGCCAGACGGCCAAGCTCCTGGCCGGGACGCACCAACTGCACGACTACCTCGACCAGCCGGCCTGGCGCGATGCCGCCGGCCGACCGCTTGTGCACCATGAAGACACGCCGCCCTGGATGCCGGCGCACTCGATCCTGCGCCAGTTTGTCATGCAGCGCTACGCGATTTTGCTGGACGCAACGGGAGCGGCACGCGAGCTCTACCACTGGGACCGCACCCTGCCCCCGGCCCTGTTGCTGCCCCCCTCGCCCCTGCTGCTGGCCCTGTCGCTCAACCAGAGCTATCTGACCATGCAGGCGACAAAACCCTATCTGGTCACCTCGGAACCGGTTTACATTCGCGGCCAGCATGTCGGCACGCTGTTGTTGGCCACACCGCTCGACAGCGAGTTCCTGCGTGAGTCGCAGTCCCTCGCCACCACGACGCATACCGTTGCGCTGCTGTCCGAAGATGCTGAAACCATCCTGGTCAGCAGCGACCCGGACAAGGTGCCGAATGGCATCCACCTCGCCGATCTCAGCGGCGTTTATCAGACCGTGGGAAAAGGCTTCTTTGATTATGGATCGAGCGATCTCGTCATCCGCTTCGTCTCCTTCATCCCGCTGCAGGAAGTGCAGGACCTGACCCAGGCCGTGCTGAACCGGGCGCGCCAGCAACGCTCGCTGGCCACCGCTGCCTATGTTTTTTCCTTCATGCTGATCATGTTCTTTCTCACCCGCCGCCTGCGCTCAATGACCGACCGGGTAGTGGAGTTCTCCAGGAACATGGCGATTCAGCAACCGCAAATTTCCACCAATAATGAACTGGACATTCTCGAAGATCGCTTCAAGACGCTCACCAGCGCGATCAAGCGCGAAACCGAAGCGCTCGAGTATCAGGCCTCCCACGATCCACTGACCGACCTGCCCAATCGCAAGATGCTGAACGAGCGCCTGCAGAATGCCCTGATCCGCAGCAGCTTCACCAAGTCCCCTCTGGTCCTCATCATCAGCGACCTGAATCATTTCAAGGAGATCAACGACACTCTCGGCCACCATGTCGGCGACCTGGTGCTGCAGCAGGCGGCAGCGCGCCTTTACAACGCCGTACGCAAGGGCGATACGGTGGCAAGACTGGGGGGGGACGAGTTCAGCATCCTGCTGCCTGACACCAACATGCAACAGGGACGGAAAATTGCACAACAGATCGGCCGCGTCTTCGAGGAGCCCTTTTCCGTAGAGGGGCACAGCCTCACGGTGGGAATCAGCATCGGCATGGCCGAGTCGCCCACTCATGGCGATGACGTCAATATCCTGATGCAACGCGCCGACATTGCCATGTACAGCGCCAAGCAGAGCAACACCGTCTTTGCGATCTACGATCCCAGCACGGACACGCACCACGTCGGCCGCCTGGAATTGCTGTCCGATCTGCGTAGCGCCATCGACAATGCCGAGCTGGATCTGCA
Organism: Haliea sp.; assembly: GCA_047920875.1. Classification (GTDB taxonomy): domain Bacteria; phylum Pseudomonadota; class Gammaproteobacteria; order Pseudomonadales; family Halieaceae; genus Haliea. The sequence goes on from JBLRXF010000355.1 coordinate 2,140, forward strand.
CTACCAGTGCAAACTTGATCTCAAAAGCGGAAAGATCATCGGCGCCGAGGCCCTGCTGCGCTGGAACCACCCGGAGCGCGGCATGATCCACCCGGACGAAGTCATTCCGCTTGCGGAGCAAACCGGCCTGATCCGGCCGCTGACCTATCTGGTGCTGCAAAAGGCACTGCGGGAGTGCGCACACTGGCGCGACCAGAACCTCGACATGACAGTCGCCGTCAACCTGTCGGCGCAGTGCTTGCACGACGACATGCTGATCGCCACGCTGCGCCAGACCCTGCACAAGCACAAGCTGCCCCCCTCCTGCTGCATTCTGGAATTGACCGAAAGCGCCATCATGGTCGACCCGATCCGCGCCAAGGCGGTTCTGATGGAACTCCATTCAATCGGCGTCAGCATCGCCGTGGATGACTTTGGTACCGGCTATTCCTCGCTCGCCTATCTCAAGCAACTGCCCATCAGCGAGATCAAGATCGACCGCTCGTTTGTGATGGAGATGCTGGACGATGAAAACGACAGAATCATTGTCAAAGCCATTGTGGAACTGGCGCACAACCTGGGCATGCGCGTTGTGGCAGAAGGCGTGAGTTCAAACGAGGCGCTGGCTTTGCTGGCAACCCTGGGCTGCAATGAGGCTCAGGGTTATTTCGTCAAGCGGCCGATTCCTGCCGATGAATTGCTCGCCTACCTGCAAAACCATCCCTTAGAGATCGCGATGTCGTGATGGCACGCTCGTCCTGCGGACACTGACAGCTCGGCCCCGCATCACCGGCTCAAGCCCTGGCGCCGTGTAAAAAGTGCCCGACCAGCAAACCCCCAGCCAAAGCGAAGCCACCCTGCACCCAGCCCAGCCACGGCTGGATCACGGTGTAAACGTCGAGCATGGCGACGGTCGAGGTGACCGGATTGAAGAGCTGTGAAATCAAGCCGGTATGGACGATCCACAAGGGTCCGCCCGTGCAGCAGCTGATGTGGAAGAGATACAGGGAAGAACCGACCAGAAGCACGGCACCGGCAACGGGCTGCAAGCCGCCTTGCAACCCGGCAGCGCGGATGCGGGGCCAGTGCCGCACCCCCAGCATGG
>JBLRXF010000356.1:0-3216 GCA_047920875.1 Haliea sp.
CAGCGGAAACAATGCCACCGAGCCGCCGCCGTATTGGGCCGTCAGCAGGAATTTTCCCGACGGATGCACCGCGATGTGCGCGCCGCCGCGAAAAAATACGGTCTTGAAGCGCTGATCACCGAGGACTACGCGGAGGTAGAACGGCAGGTTTCTGAACTGCAGCCCGAACTCATCCTCGGCACCCAGATGGAGCGCCATATCGCCAAGCGCCTGGGCATTGCCTGCACTGTCATCTCCACCCCCGCTCACGTCCAGGACTACCCGGCGCGCTATTCGCCGCAGATGGGTTTCGAAGGCGCCAATGTCATTTTCGATACCTGGGTCCACCCGCTGATGATGGGCCTGGAGGAACACCTGCTGGGCATGTTCCGCGAGGACTTTGAATTCAACGACCAGGCAGCGCCGTCGCACCTGGCGTCCGAAGCCGCGAGCGCGCCGGGAGACAGATCGGCTGCCGCAGCCACGGACAGTTCCGGTGATCTCGCCTGGGAAGCCAGTGCAGAACAGGAACTCGGCAAAATCCCCTTCTTTGTCAGGGGCAAGGCCCGCCGCAACACCGAGCGTTTCGCCCGGGAGCGCGGCGTGGCATTGATCAACGTGGAGACGCTGTATGAAGCCAAAGCGCACTACAGTCGCTGACAAGACCCCTATCCGGATGGTGATTGTCACTCTGGACAATCACCTGAGCGGGGTCATGGAACGCGCCAGCGTACCCCTGAAGGCAGCCATCCCCGGACTGATCCTGAACACGCACGCCGCCTCCGCCTGGGCCTCGGACCCGGAGACCCTCGAGGCCTGCCGGGAAGATATCGCCAGAGCTGATATCGTGCTCGCGACCATGCTGTTCATGGAAGACCACATCAACGCGGTACTGCCGGCACTGACCGCACGCCGCGATGACTGCGACGCCATGATCTGCTGCATGAGCGCAGCCGAGGTCATGAAGCTGACGCGCATGGGCCGCTTCACCATGGATGGCAAGACCAGCGGCCCGATGGCGCTGCTCAAGCGTCTGCGCGGCGGCAACAAGACCTCCAAGCACGGCGCCGGCGCACAGCAGCTGTCCGTGCTGCGCCAACTGCCGAAGATCCTGCGCTTCATCCCCGGCACCGCTCAGGATGTGCGCGCCTATTTCCTGACCCTGCAGTACTGGCTTGCCGGTTCCGAGGAAAACCTGCAGCGGCTGGTCACTTTCCTGGTAGACCGCTACGCGAGCGGCCCCAGAGCCGCCATCCGTGGCAGCCTGAAAACCTCGGCGCCGGTGGATTATCCCGACGTCGGCGTCTATCACCCCAGCCTGGCACAGCCCATCGCGGGCAGCCTTGCGGATCTGCCCCGGCACAGGCGCGGCGCCAAGGGCACCGTGGGCGTCTTGATCATGCGCTCCTACGCACTCGCTGGAAACACCGCTCACTACGACGCAGTGATCGCCGCGCTGGAGCTGCGCGGCCTGAACGTGATCACCGCCTTTGCAGCAGGACTCGATGCCCGTCCGGCGATAGAGGCGTATTTTCTCCATAAAGGCGAAGTCCAGGTGGACGCCGTACTCTCTCTCACCGGCTTCTCCCTGGTCGGGGGTCCGGCCTACAACGACTCCAAGGCCGCCGAGGACATGCTGGCGACACTGGATGTACCTTATCTCGCCGCCCAGGCCCTGGAGTTCCAGAGTATGGAGCAGTGGGAACAGTCGGAGATGGGCCTGATGCCGGTAGAGGCGACCATGATGGTCGCGATCCCGGAACTGGATGGCGCTACCGGGCCGATGATTTTCGGCGGACGCAGCGAAGGCGCTGGCGGCAAGGGTCCCCATGACATGCGCCCGCACCCGGAGCGCATAGGTCGTCTTGCGGACCGCGTTGAGCGCCTTGTGGCTCTGCGGGGAAACGCCCACGCAGAGCGCAAGATCGCGATCGTGCTGTTCAACTTCCCACCCAACGCTGGCAACACCGGCACTGCTGCCCACCTGTCGGTGTTCGGCTCGCTGTTCAACACCCTGCGAGCCCTCAAGGAGGACGGCTACAGCGTCGACCTGCCGGCCAACGTCGACAGCCTGCGGGACCAGGTCATCAACGGCAACGCCACCCAGTATGGCACTTACGCCAATGTCCACGCCCGGGTTGATGTCGATGACCATGTACGACACACGCCCTGGCTGCGGGAAATCGAGGCCCAGTGGGGGCCGGCTCCCGGCCGCGAGCTCTCGGACGGCCGCTCGCTGTTTGTCATGGGCGCCAGCTTCGGCAACGTCCTGGTGGGCGTCCAGCCCGGCTTCGGCTACGAGGGCGACCCGATGCGCCTGTTGTTCGAACAGGGCTTAACCCCTACCCACGCCTTCTCTGCTTTCTACCGTTACCTGCGTGAGCAGTTCGCCGCTGACGCCATTCTCCACTTTGGCACCCACGGCGCACTGGAATTCATGCCTGGCAAGCAAGTCGGTCTGTCCCAGTCCTGCTGGCCGGACCGGCTGATTGGCGCGGTACCCAATATTTACCTGTATGCCTCCAACAACCCGTCCGAGGGCCTGATCGCCAAGCGCCGGTCCGCCGCCACCCTGGTGAGCTATCTGACCCCGCCGGTCGCACAGTCAGACCTGTATCTGGGCATGGTGGAACTCAATGGCTGCATCGAGCAGTGGCGTAAACCCGCGGCCATGACGCCGGCAGCGCGGGACGAGCTTGCCGAGCTTATCCAGGCCCAGGCCGCGGCGCTGGACCTCTGCGCGCCGGAACCGCTGTGGACCGCGGCCAGCGAAAGCGACATTGAACAGTTGCGCCGGAGCCTGCTGGAACTTGAACAGACGCTGATCCCCTACGGCCTGCACGAAGTGGGTGCGCCGCTGCCGCGTGAACACCGCCTCGACATGCTGCAGTCCATGGCCATCGCAACTCACAACCTGGACCCGGGCGTGCAGGCCATCGCCGCCCTGGTGGATGGCGCCAGCCCTCAGGACGCAGCCGCGCTGGTGACGGCTACTGACTTCGAACCGGCAGCGCTCAACACAATTTTTACCGGGCTGGCGGAGACCAATGCCCTGCTCGACTCCGGCAGTGAGATGCGCGCCATTCTCGCAGCACTCGACGGCCGGTTTATCCGCCCCGCCGCCGGCGGCGACCTGCTGCGCAATCCAGAAGTGCTGCCCACCGGCCGCAACGTCCACGGCTTCGATCCCTATCGCATGCCCAGCGCCTTTGCCGTCCGCGACGGCCTGCGCCAGGC
>JBLRXF010000357.1:0-3191 GCA_047920875.1 Haliea sp.
CTTAAGGGGGTGCCTCCGTCTTGTGTGCTCATGGTCATCCGGGTCCGGTTCAGGTGCAGGCGGCTGCAGTTTCAGGGGGCCGTATTCTAGCCTTAATTGTCGGCTGATTCACGCCAACGGCATTTTTCACGATGTGGCTGAGGATGAACTTCCGCCGTTGCCGGTGGGTGCTGCTACAATGCGTGCTGAGTTTTTCTTCGGAGGCGGGTTGTGACGCGGACCCTTTGGCTGGTGATATGCCTGGCGCTGCTGGCAGGGCGGGGTGCATTGGCTGCCGAGCCGGTGCGCGGGCTCTATACCGCTGACGTGCCGGTGACTGATCAAAGTGGCAGTGAGCTTGCCAGGGCGGCGGCTGAGGGGCTGGCGCAGGTGCTGGTCAAGGTGTCTGGCAGCGTTGAGGTGCTGGCGCTGCCGCCGATTGAGCAGGCGCTGGGCGATGCCCGCAATCGGGTTCGGCAGTATTCCTACACCCGCGTTGATCCTTCCGAGCGGCGCGGGGGTGCTGCCACTGGCCTGGCCGCCCGGGTGGAGTTTGATCCTGCCCAGGTGCGCGAATTGCTCGCTGGCGCCGGTGCACCGATCTGGACGGCGACCCGACCGGTGGTGCTGGTCTGGCTGGTGGTCGAAGATGAAAGCGGTCGCCGGTTTGCGAGTGCGGATCTGGATCAGTCGCTGATAACGGGTCTGATCGAGGGCTTTCATCGCCGCGGCGTACCCGTGCGTTTTCCCCTGCTTGACCTGGCTGATACAGCTGCATTGGATCCGGATGAAGCCTGGAGCCTGCCGGGGTCTCTACTCCTGGCCGCCTCCGAGCGTTACCGCGCCACTGAAGTCCTGGCAGGACGCGTGGCCGTGCTGGCCTCAGGCGAGATCGCCGGTGACTGGGCCTACCTCTCGGGCAGCGGCCGCAAGGATCGCGGTGTGGTCCGTTCCAGCGCCTCTGAATTCCTTGGCACGGGCGTGGCGATGGTCGCTGAAGATTTGGCGTCGCGTTTTGCCCTGGCCCCTTCCGGCGCGGCCAGTGAGGGCCTGACCATGACGGTGTCGGGCGTTACCAGCTACGCCGATTACGCCGCCGTGCTGTCCTGGCTGGAAAGTCTTGAGCCGATTGCCCGCGCTCAGGTGACGGCCGTCGCGGGCGACAAGCTCAGCCTGTTGCTGAGCGCGGATGCCGATGCCGCACAGCTTGCCGGGATTATTGAACTCAATCCGCGCCTGCGGCCGGGCGGCCCTTCCACAGCAGGCGGCCTGAGCTACCAATGGCGGAACTAGACCCCTCTCCCAAATCGATGCCAAGGCAGCGCTGGCCGCTTGCGCTGGCAGGTCTGGCGCTGCTGGCGGCAGCTTTCTATCTGCTGCAGCCCATCCTGCTTCCCTTTGTGCTGGGCGCACTGATCGCCTACCTGGGCGATCCGCTGGTCGATCGCCTGGAGCGTCGCGGGCTGGGACGGACCCTGGGGGTGGTGCTTGTGTTTCTGTTTTTCACGACTCTGCTGGTACTGGCCACCTTGGTGGCCATACCCGTGGTCGTGCAGCAGCTGGACGCCCTCCTGCAGAAAATACCCCTGGTGTATCAATGGATGACTGACGTGCTGGTGCCCTGGCTGCGAAGCCGCCTGAGCGTGCCAGCCGCCCGCTTGCCGGACGTTGACTGGTCTGGGCAGCTGGCCGAGCACTGGCAGTCTCTGGGCAAGGTTACGGCCAACACGGTGAAGAATATCACCGGTTCTGGCGCCGGCTTCCTGCTGGGACTGTTTAACCTGGCATTGGTGCCTGTGGTGGCTTTCTACCTGATGCGCGACTGGGACGTCCTGATCGGCAAGTCCCTGAACATGGTGCCTCTGGTATGGCATGACAATGTCACCACCATGGTGCGCGAAGCGGATGAAGTCCTCAGCGCCTTCCTGCGCGGTCAGTTTCTGGTGATGTGCTCACTGGGCGTGATCTACAGCGCGGGTCTGTGGCTGGTGGGTATACAGTTTGCCCTGGTGCTGGGGGTGATTGCGGGGCTGGCGAGCATTGTGCCCTATCTCGGTTTTCTGGTGGGGATCGTGATTTCCTGCGCGGTAGCCTACGCCCAGTATCAGGAATGGACCATGCTGCTGTGGGTGGCGCTGGTATTTGGCATCGGTCAGGTGCTGGAAAGTGTGCTGCTCACGCCGGTGTTGGTGGGAGACCGTATTGGTCTGCATCCGGTGGCGGTGATTTTTGCGCTGATGGCCGGGGGACAGCTGGCAGGATTTGTCGGTGTGTTGCTCGCACTCCCGGTGTCGGCCGTGATCATGGTGTTCGTTCGCCACGCCATCGCCCATTACCGGGCCAGCCACTTATACGGCGGGGAGTAGGGGTGACAGCAGGTCGCGCCCGGCAGCTGGCGCTGAATATGCAGCTGCGCGACGACGCCACCCTGGGCAGCTTTCTGTCTGCGCCCGCGCTGGAGCCCCTGCTGGCCGCGCTGCGCGCCCAGGCGACGCCCGCGGGAGAGCCGCTGATCTTTATCCATGGCCCGGACGGCAGCGGCAAATCCCATCTGCTGCAGGCGGTTTGCCACCTCTTGCCGGCCGCAAGCTGCTATCTGCCGCTGGCAGAACTGCTGGCGATGCCGGCAGCCGAGCTGCTGCAGGGCTTGGAGGGCCAGCAACTGGTCTGTCTCGATGACATTGATGCCGTGGCTGGGGATGAGGGCTGGGAGCTGGCGCTGTTTCACTTGTGCAACCGGGCCAGGGCGGCCGGGTGTCGGCTGTTGTGCAGTGCCGGTGCGAGTCCGCGACAGGTGCCGGTGGCGTTGCCGGACCTGCGCTCGCGCCTCGGCTGGGGACCGGTGTTCCTGTTGCCAAGCCCGGATGACGAGCGCAAGCAGGCGATACTGCGCTATCGCGCCCGCTGTCGCGGCCTGGACATGCCGGCAGAGGTGAGTCGCTACCTGGTCAGCCGGGCGCCGCGGGGCCTGGCGGAGCTTATGGCGCTGCTGGAAAACCTCGATACCCTGTCACTGGCTGAGCAGCGCGCGCTTACAGTGCCTTTTGTCAAGCAGTCGCTGGGCTTTTGAGGGCTGCGGGGGCATATCCGCAAGGATCAAAACACCGTAATTATTACGGTAGCATTACGCTGAATGTTCCCTGCGATCACTGTATCCTATTGTTTACTCGGCTGATGTATTTGTGCCTTGCCAGCGACAACACAGGAGTGAT
>JBLRXF010000358.1:0-3171 GCA_047920875.1 Haliea sp.
GTCGGCGGTGCTGCAGGAGGCACAGACGGTGCTGGCGAGCGGGCGCTCGCTGGTGATTGCCCCGGAAGGTACCCGCAGTACCCTGGGACACATCCAGCCCTTCAAGCACGGCGCGTTCTTTCTCGCCCGCAAGACGGGGGTGCCGATCGTGCCGATCGTGCTGCACAACGTCAAGGATGCCCTGCCCAAGGGCGGCTTTCTGATTCGCCCGGCGACCATCCGCATCAGCGTGCTGCCGCCGCTGGAGCCGGCCGCGATGGGCAGCGTGCGGGAGGCCTGCAGCAGGCTGGAGGCTCGTTACATCAGCCTGCTGGGGCAATCCCCGGCCGCCACCCTGCCCCGCCAGGCCGCTGCGGTGGCCTGATCAGACCTAGGCCTGGGGCAACACCAGGTACTTCTCGCCAGTGGCGCGGCGATTGTAGGCGCCAATGGCTTCCAGGCTCAGGGCCTCGGCCAGCGAAACCTTGCTGGTGTAGTGGCTGGCAAAGGTGGTCTTGATCTCTGCCGCCACCCGCGAGCGCATCTCACCGGCCTTCTGCATCCCCACTTTCTGCAGGAACAGCGGCAGCAGCCAACCGCCGATATTCCAGGCAAAACCGAAATTGCGGGTCAGCATGGTGGGGCCGAGGTCCAAAGCGCCGTAGATGTAAAGCTGCTTGAAGGTGTTGGAGCCGTAACGGTTATACTCGGTCATCTTGCGGGCGGCCACCGCTTCCATGCTATTGAGAATGGTGCTGCCCAGCTTCCCACCACCAATGGCGTCGAAAGCGAGGGTGGCATCAGTGCTATCCAGCGCCGCCAGCAGCTGCTGCTGGAAATCAGCGGCCTCGGAGTTGACCACATACTCAGCATTCTGGGCCTGCAACAGGGCGGCCTGCTCGTCCTTGCGCACAATATTCACCAGCGGGATGTCATCCGCGATGCACAGGCGGTTCAGCATCTGGCCGAGGTTGGAGGCGGCGGCGGTGTGCACCAGCGCGCTGTGGTTTTCAAGGTGCAGGGTTTCCACCATACCCAGCGCGGTCATTGGGTTGACGAAGCAGGAGGCGCCCTCCTCCGCGCTGGTATCCTCATTCAGTACCAGGCAGGCCTGGGCGCTGACACAGCGATACTGGCCGAACATCTCACCGCCAAACACGCCCACTGTCTTGCCGAGCAGGGCCTGGGCCGCTGCCGAACTGCCAGCGGCAATAACCTCACCAGCGCCTTCGTTGCCCGCGGGGAGTGCCTGACCAACCCGTGCCTGCACGATGCGCATGGCCGCCGGGGGAATATCCGCGGTGACCACCGGGCGCTCCGGGCTGCCGCTGACCCGGGCAGTGCTCATGTCGGCGGGACCAAACAGCAGCGCCAGGTCGGAGGGGTTGATAGGGGCGGCACCCACCCGGATCAGCACCTGGTCCGGCCCTGGCTGGGGCACGGGAGTATCCTCCAGCCACAGGGTCAGGGTGTTGTCGTCGTTGATGCGGGTGCGCAGCTGTAATCCGGTGTCCGCCATGGTGTTATCCTCTATCGGTGACTGGCAAGGGGCTGCCACTATAGCGGATACTAGACCCTTGCGCCGCCCCCAACACCGCGCCAGCACAGGAACGGACACCGCATCGATGAACACACTGCAGGAACTGACCCGCATCGTGCAGGCCGCCGCCCAGGCGGACCAGACCGAGGAACAGGTCAAGCTGATCGTGGAAGCAATCCACCGCGCCATCAAGGTGGACGTGTGCAGCCTGTACATCGCCGCCACCGACGGCACCATGATGCTGGTAGCCAGCCACGGCCTGGATCAACAGGCGGTTGGCCACAGCCGCCTGCCTCCGGGCCGAGGCCTGGTGGGCCGCGTCGCCCAGAGCAGGCACCCGATCAACGTTGCCGACGCCGCCTCGCACCCGGATTTCTGCTATCTGGCGGAAACCCGGGAAGATGAGTTCCGCAGTTTCTGCGGTGTCCCGGTGGTGCGCGCCGGCGCCGTGATCGGCGTGCTGGTCGTGCAGTCACGGGAAGGACGGGTCATGTCCGCGGACGAGCAGGCATTCCTGGTGACCCTGTCAACCCAGCTTGCCCTGGTGCTGCCGCCGGAGCCCCTCGCGGCGCACGCACCGGCCAATGCCCTGCGCCGGGTGCGCGGGGTCAAGGGCGCGCCTGGGACCGGTATCGGCGGCGCCTGGCTGTGTGAAACTGTCGATCTGTATGCGGTACCGGACCGGCCCTGCGAGGACCCGGCGGCCAGCATCCGCGAGTGGCATCAGCTGCTGGCCACGGTCAGTGCCGATGTCGAAAACGAGCGCAAAGCCCTTGGGGAGCAGCTCTCCGACGGCGTTGGCGCCGTGTTCAGCGCCTACCAGATGCTGCTCAATGACCCCGGCCTGCGCCTCGGCGTGGAGCAGGCCATCGCCCAGGGTCAATGGCTGCCGGGCGCCCTGCGCCAGGTAGTGCACCACTATGCCGAGGTGTTCCTCGCCATGGAGGACCCCTATCTGCGCGCGCGCAACGAGGACCTCCACCACCTGGGCAACAAGCTCTACCAGAGCTGGAGTGGCGCACCGGAAAATACGCCCGCCGACGACCACGGCCCGCTGGTGCTGACCGGCGCCAAGGTCAGCGTGTCGGACATTGCCGCCTGCGACCCGCAGCGGCTGGTGGGCATTGTCTGCTACGAGGGCTCCAGCCTGTCCCATACCGCGGTACTGGCCAATGCCCTGGGCATTCCCGCAGTGATGGGCACCGGCAAGCTGAAAGGCATCGACAACGGCAGTCCGCTGATCGTCGACGGCAACACCGGTCAGGTGATTCTGTTTCCCAGCCCCTCGGTGCGACTGGAGTTCGAGCGCCTGCAGCGGGCGGAGCAGGCTCTCAAGGGCGAACTGGCGGGGCTGCGCGAGCAGCCGGCCACCACCACCGACGGCGAGCGGGTGCGCCTGCTGGCCAACACCGGCCTGCTCGCCGACATCTCCCCGGGACTGGCCAACGGTGCCGAGGGCATCGGCCTCTATCGCACCGAGATGCCGTTCATGGTCAGCGAATCCTTCCCCTCGGAGGAGGAACAGCTGCACATCTACAGCCAGGTGCTGGCGGCCTATCGCGGGCGCCCGGTGTACATGCGCATCCTCGACATTGGCGGCGACAAGCCCCTGCCCTACTTCCCCATCCACGAGGAAAATCCGGCCCTGGGCT
>JBLRXF010000359.1:0-3161 GCA_047920875.1 Haliea sp.
TTCGGTCTGGCCCGGCGCAAAGGTAATGGTGCCGGTGCTGGGGTCATAGTCGCCATCCACAACACGCGCGGTGCCATCTTCATTGGCAAACTGCACAGTAATTGGCGTATCGCTAGGGCCCGAGAGGCTCACCACAATGGAGGCCACGTCACCTTCCACCACCACATCATCGCTGATGTTGATGAAGATCTCCGGCGGCGGCGGCGGTGGCGGTGGAGGCGGCGGGGGCGGCGGCTCGATCGGCTCGGGGATAACCACGGTCACAGTGGCGGTATCCTGGGCATTACCATCCGGCGTGGTGGCGGTGTAGGTGAAGGTATCCTCACCGAAGAAACCATCGTTCGGGGTAAAGGTAACGGTACCGTCTGGATTGATGACCACGGTGCCATTCTGCGGCTGGGTCACTGCCGTGATTATTGAACCCTCAAGGAAAACGTCGTTGTTGGACACGTCGATGACTACGGGCGTGTTCAGCTCGGTGGTTGTTTGATCGTCGATGGCGTCGACAGTGATGATGGCGTCGCTTTCATCAACCTGCAGCGCCGCCGCGGGGTCAAGCACTCCAGCGACCGCAGTGAACTCAGGCGTATCCTCCGCGATACGGGCCAGGCGAATAAAGCTGGAACCTTCGCCTTCGCCACCACCGGTGCCACCGGCACCTGCCGCAGTCGCATCCAGGCCTTCAAGGATGTCACCATCACCTTCCAGAGCGGCCAGCACAGCCTGGACGGTTTCGTCATCGACAGCGCTCTCTTCGCGACCCGCGGCGCGCTCCGCCACGATGTCCCGGGTCAGCTTCATCTCGGGTACGTCGGCTACCACAAACGGATTTCCGTCCGACAGTGACAGCTCCACCGAGCCACCGTCGGGGGTTACTACGGTTTCGCCTTCCAGCAGTACGTCACCGGGCTTGAGCTCGCGCAACTCGCCGTCGGCATTGCGTGCGTAGGCTTTACCCACTACCGCCACTACTGTTGCTATCGCTACATCGGCCATGTTCGTTTCCCTTCTTGTGCGCCGCCCTGGGGGGCGATCGTTGTTGGATTCTATCCAGAAATAACACGCTCGATGATAAGCGGGCCTTGCGGAAGCGGCATTGTACTGAAGGACAGTAGGGAGGGGCGCTAATGTGATCTAGGTCACATAATCAGAAAATAGTCGCTGAATGTGTAGCTCAGTTCACCGTGGTATGGGTGGGGATATTGTTCATCGACAGTGCCAGCTGCACCCGGTCGCGGACCCCGAGCTTGTCAAAAATGGCCGACAGGTGTGCCTTGACCGTGCGCTCGGTAATGTCCAGCGCTTCAGCGATTTCGCGGTTGCTGGCTCCGCGAGCCACGCGCTCGGCTACCATCAACTCTCTGGGAGTGAGATCGTTGAGTTCCGGGTGCCGGGGTGCAGGCGTAGGCACGACCCGCAGGGACAAGGCCATCAGGCGCTGCACCAGCTCCGGCGCCATCCACAGTCCGCCATGCTCCACCACCAGGGCGATTTCTCGCAGCTGTTCGGGTGCCGCCTCGACGTGGCAGTAGCCCACCGCGCCATGGTTGAGCGCCTGAAATGCCTCCCTTTCGGAGGGCGTGGCCGTCATGACGATAACCCGGTAACCCGCTGCCACGGCCTCTCTTCGCCGCGCCAGGCGCTCCATCGGGTCCAGCCCGGTCTCGTCCAGCCAGAGCGTCTGCCGGGCCGCCGGCGCCAGCGATGCAGCGTCCATGAGACAGGCAACCGCATGTGCATCGGGAAACGCCTGCCGCCAGCGCTCGCGCATCTTGCTCTCAGCTACCAGGAATAACTGCTTCATCAGCGCTCCGTCAAGGCGTACTGCTTGGCCCGCAGAACGGGCTTCATCAGGTAGGCCAGAATAGTCTTCTTCCCGGTCAGGATATCCACCTGCACCGTCATCCCCGGCATGATTGGCATATCCTCGCCAAAACCGGCTTCCCTCGTGCGCACGTGCACTTCGTAAAAGGGGTTACCCTCATCGTCCATGATAGTGTCGGCGCCGATAAACTCAACAGCGCCTTCCAGGCCGCCATAGACCACGAAATCATAGGCTGTCAGTTTGACCAGCGCTTCCTGTCCTGGAATCAGGAAAGCGATATCCTTCGGCCGGATACGCACTTCCACCAGCAGGGTGTCGTCCAGCGGCACCACTTCCACGATTTCCTTGCCAGGCAGCACCACACCGCCAATCGTATTATGGTACAGACGCTTGATAGTGCCTTTCACCGGTGACCGCACCTCCGTCTGCCGCACCCGGTCACTCAGGCCCAGGCCGGCTTCACGCAGGCCGTTCATGCGGGCGATGGTGTCGGTCAGCTCTTCCCGCACCTTGTTTTCATATTCGACTTCCACCTCGCTGAGCCGGCGCATTGCCTCCTGGATGGCGGAGGCGATGCGCTTTATCTGGGCCTGGGATTGCTCGAACTCGCCGCTGAGCTGGTTGACCTCGCGCTCCAGACGCAGGATTTCAACCTGGGATACCGCCCCGGAGGAAACCATCGGCCGCGTGACGCTCAATTCCTGCTGGCTGAGGTCCAGGGAGCGCGACAGCTGGCGTGAGCGGGCGTTCACTTCCGCCAGCTCCTGCTCCCGCTGCTCCAGCTGCTCCTCGGCAATTTGCCGCTGCAGGTTCAGCTGGGCCAGGCTGGACTCGTAGAGGGCGCGCTCTTGCTCGACAATCTCAGGGACCTGCTGCAGCCACTCGGGAACGACCACAAACTCCAGCCTGGCCAGGTTCGCGCTCAGTCGCGCAGCGCGCACGGACAGGGCCTGGAACTCGGCCTGGTTCTCCCGCAGATTGGATTCAGAGCGCGTCTGATCGAGCCGGACCAGCAGCTGTCCAGCTTCAACAATGTCACCGGCGCGGGCGTGGATTTCGGTCACCACGCCGCCATCCTGGGATTGCATGATCTGGATCTGACGCGAGGGAATGACCTTGCCTTCGCCGCGGGTTACCTCATCAATCTCGGCGAAAGCTGCCCAGGCCACGAGGGCAATCACAATCAGGCCAACGATGTAGAGCAGTGTCCGGGCACGCAGAGGCTGCTGTTCCAGGTAGGCCCGGTGTGCATCCTGCTCCCAGTTGCGCGGGGCATCGGCGGCATCTTTCAGCCAGGGCGCGAAAAAGAAGTCCGCCAGATAGCGCTTGCGCGGGG
>JBLRXF010000360.1:0-3147 GCA_047920875.1 Haliea sp.
GTGATCGCGGTTGGTGAAGGCAAGGTTCTGGAAAGCGGCGAAGTGCGCCCCCTGGCCGTCAAGGTCGGCGACCGCGTGGTGTTCGGCCAATACGCTGGCAGCAACACCATTGAGGTCGATGGCGAGAAGCTGATCATCATGGGTGAGAGCGAAATCTTCGCCATTGTTGAGTAAGACGCTCCAGTAACCTTGTAACCTATTGAATATTAAGGATTTAGATCATGGCTGCTAAAGAAGTGATTTTTGGTGATGACGCCCGTCAGCGCATGCTGAAAGGCATCAACGTACTGGCAGACGCCGTCAAGGCGACTCTGGGGCCCAAGGGCCGCAATGCAATTATCGACAAATCATTCGGTGCCCCCACCGTGACCAAGGACGGTGTGTCCGTGGCCAAGGAAATCGAGCTGAAGGACAAGTTCGAGAACATGGGCGCACAGATGGTCAAGGAAGTCGCCTCGCAGGCGTCTGACCAGGCTGGAGACGGCACCACCACCGCCACCGTACTGGCGCAGGGTATTGTCAACGAAGGCCTGAAAGCAGTGGCCGCCGGCATGAACCCGATGGACCTGAAGCGTGGTATCGACAAGGCCATTGCGGCGGCAGTGGCAAAAATCCACGAAGCGTCCATTTCCTGTGAAGACGGCAAGGCGATCGCCCAGGTGGGCACCATCTCCGCCAACAGCGACTCCCAGGTTGGCGAGATCATCGCCGAGGCCATGGCCAAAGTCGGCAAGGAAGGCGTGATCACGGTTGAGGAAGGTTCCGGTCTGGAAAACGAGCTGGACGTGGTAGAGGGCATGCAGTTCGACCGCGGCTACCTCTCGCCCTACTTCATCAACAACCAGGAGAACATGAACGCCGACCAGGAATCTCCCTACATCCTGCTGGTGGACAAGAAGATCTCCAATATTCGCGAAATGCTGCCACTGCTGGAGCAGGTTGCCAAGTCCTCACGCCCGCTGGTCATTGTGGCCGAAGACGTGGAAGGCGAGGCACTCGCAACTCTGGTGGTCAACAACATGCGCGGCATCGTGAAAGTGGCTGCTTGCAAGGCGCCGGGCTTTGGCGACCGTCGCAAGGCCATGCTGCAGGATATCGCCGTGCTGACTGGCGGTACGGTGATCTCCGAGGAGGTGGGCCTGGATCTGGAATCCGCCACTCTGGAGCACCTGGGCAGCGCCAAGCGCGTGACCATGGACAAGGACAACACCACCATCATTGACGGTGCCGGTGATGCCTCTGCGATTGAGTCGCGGGTCAAGGAAGTTCGCGTCCAGATCGAGAACACTTCCTCTGACTACGATCGCGAGAAACTGCAGGAGCGCGTGGCCAAGCTGGCTGGCGGTGTGGCAGTGATCAAGGTTGGCGCAGCCACCGAGATGGAAATGAAAGAGAAGAAGGCCCGCGTTGAAGACGCTCTGCACGCAACCCGTGCGGCCGTCGAAGAAGGCGTGGTAGCCGGTGGCGGCGTTGCGCTGATCCGCGCTGTTGACGCCATTCGCGGTCTGGCGGGTGAGAACCAGGACCAGAACGCCGGTATCGCCGCGGCATTGCGCGCCATGGAAAACCCGCTGCGGCAGATCGTTGCCAATGCTGGTGGCGAAGCTTCCGTAGTCCTGGACAAGGTTCGTCAAGGCTCTGGCAACTTCGGCTACAACGCTGCAACCGGTGAATATGGCGACATGATCGAGATGGGTATCCTCGATCCTGCCAAGGTAACCCGTACTGCGCTGCAGGCCGCTGGTTCCGTTGCTGCACTGATGATCACCACTCAGGTGATGATTGCTGACGCGCCGGAAGACAAGGCCGGTGGTGGCATGCCCGATATGGGCGGCATGGGCGGCATGGGTGGCATGGGCGGCATGATGTAAGCCATTCTCCATCCCTGGCCTCTGAAACCCCGCCTCGTGCGGGGTTTTTTTTGGCCGTTAAGGTGTACAATCGGCGCCGGGTATAACGACAACAAGGAGATCCGCATGTCTGCCTTTATCATTGAATTCATTTTCCGCTGGGCCCACGTTCTGTTCGGGATTACCTGGATCGGAATGCTCTACTACTTCAATTTCGTGCAGACCGAGTACTTCAAGGAAGCCGAGGCCGGTGCCAAGGCTGATGCCATGAAGAAACTGGCGCCCCGCGCGCTGTGGTGGTTCCGCTGGGGCGCCATGTTCACCTTCCTCACCGGTCTGGTCCTGCTGATGTCCGTGCGCGCCTTCAGCAATTTCGAAGCCAGTGCCATTATCTGGATGGGCTCTCTGGCCGGTATCCTGATGTTCCTCAACGTCTGGCTGATCATCTGGCCAAACCAGAAGATCGTGCTCGGGCTGGCTGAGGGTGATGGCCCTGCCGCCGCCGCCAAAGCGGGCCTGGCCTCGCGCACCAACACCCTGTTCTCCGGCCCCATGCTGTTCGGCATGCTGGGCGCCAAGCACGCACCCTTCATCGAGGCCAGCACCACCGGCCTGATCGCCTGTGCCGTGCTGCTGCTGGCACTGGAAGCCAATGCGCTGTTCGGCAAGCTGGGTCCCCTGACCAAGGTGGTCGGTGTGATCCACATGAGCATCCTGCTGACCGGCGTGGTTTGGGCCCTGCTGGCCTTCCTGTAACCTTGCGGGAGCCCGCTGGCCCAGGTCACCTTCTCTGGCCATTGTGGGAGCCCGCTCTGCGGGCGATTTGTCTGCGGGCGATCGCGCAGGGACTGCGCTCCCACAGGAGTTCCAGTCCAGCTCTTGTGGGAGCCCGCTGGCCCAGGCCACCTTCTCTGGCCATTGTGGGAGCCCGCTCTGCGGGCGACTTGTCCGCGGGCGATCGCGCAGGGACTGCGCTCCCACAGTGCCTCCCCTCCATGTATAATGCCGGCTTCGTTTCTTTCCCCAGCGGCAAACCATGGCTCAGGACGATCTCGACCACATGCCCTCCATCGTGCCCTCCCGGGAAACCGGAGCGGACTATGGCACCTCAAAATCTCGCGGCAGCAAACCGGACAAGCCGCGCAGCGGTCAGCGGCCTCCCTCAGGGGCTGGCAATGGGAGCGGCGGCAATGGCGCTGGCGGTGGTGCGGGGGTTCTGGCGCGGCTGTTTATCGCCGTGGCCCTGGTTGTGGCGGGCGGCGCCTGTTACTGGGCTTTCCAGTTGCAGCAGCAGCTG
>JBLRXF010000361.1:0-3142 GCA_047920875.1 Haliea sp.
CCTGGCCTCACCTGAACGGCTCGCGGTCAAGATGATGAATTGTAGGACTTTCGCGCCCAGGGACTCTGCAGCCTTCAGGTTACGCCAGAACTCCGGCATGTCCGCGACCGGTAAGGCTTTGTAGTGTTCGACCTTGGCGACCTTGGCACGGGCCGGGAATGACAGGGCAAGGTTGCCTTTCCACCGAGCCGGGTTGTCTCCAGTGCGCAGCCCTTTGACGCCAGCCAAGTCGAGTATCCGTTCGACATGCAAGCGCACCCGGCTGGCCGTCTCGTTTTTCACCGCCCATATGGGCTCCAGCATCTTGACGACGTGAGCCCGCTCAATATCGCCCACAACCAATTTCTCCAGGTACGGAAACGCGTGGGTCTCCAGATGGCTTGTGAGCTTCTGGACTTGCTTGGCGCTTTTAAACTCCGCGCTTTTCTTGTCGATATACTCCCGCGCCAACTCGGCAAAGGTTACTTGCTTGGCCTGCTGTGCCGCCAGGAGCGATTTTCGCGCTTTCCGATCCGCAATGGGGTCACTGCCCTGCCATATGGTCTCGCGTGCCTCCCGCGCCCTGTGACGAGCCTGGGCAAGGGTGACTGTCGGATAACCGCCAAGCCCGATATCCCGGCGCTTGCTACCCATCATCACCCGGAGAATCCACGACCGGGCCCCGATGGCCTCCCCCGGCCTGACCGGCGGCTTGCAGACCAGTAGCAGCCCCGAGACACCACCCACGGCATACACAGCCGCCTTTGCACCTCGGTGCCGCAACCTCCGCACGGCGGCATCGCTCATTTCGGGCACCGACTTTGGCATCACCACTTCCTTCCCAACATAAGGAGGATGATTCGATGATATGCCATGCAATGGAGTGGGACAAGCATTATGAGAAAGGCGCTTGGAATAAAGGGTTTGGCGGCATTTGAGGCGACTGGATGAGACCCCGGAATTTTTCCTCTCCTGGGCACCATCCAGAATTCTTCGCCCGCAGAGCGGGCTCCCACACAGCATTGATTCACCCCCCCGTAGGCGCGGCCCCCGCGCGATCGCGCGCAGACAAGGTGAATGGCCGCGCGGCGGCCAGAAAGAGTGGCCTGGGCCAGCGGGCTCCTACACTACCTCATACCCTCGTAGCGCGATCGCCCGCGGAGCGGGCTCCTACACCATCCGTAGGAGCGCGGTCTCCGCGCGATACTCACGAGCAACCGTGACTACAGTGGGTACGCAGAACCTTTCCTCGCAGCCCAAGGGACTGTTTTCCAGCGTGATCGCGATCGCCGGTGAACTCCACGAGTGCCTGGATACCGAGCCCAGCGAGGCCTTAAGTCATGTGGTAGTAAAACCCACCGTCAAGCCCGCAGGGGATGCCTGCAGGGCATGAGAAAATGGTCTCCGCAGTCAAGAGACTGGTTTTGGTGCCACCAAAAAACTGGCCCGCAATAGTGCTCCAAACCATCGTGGGTAATGACAAAGTCTAACTGCCGGCGACGGTTTTCATACGCAGGTAGTCGGCTTCGGGGACATTGATAAGGCCCGCGACCTGGCGGATCAATCGTTCTTCATACTCATCCAGATCGCCGTCCACGAGGGCCACCCGCCACATTGACTGGAGTAAGAGAAGCTTTTCTTTGTGCTCGTAATGTTCGTTAATCAATTGCGTGAGCTCGGATAGCGAGCTTGCCCTGTCGGCGGCCTGGCCCGCCAGCTCAATCAGCTCAAGAATCTCTTCATGCTTCAATCCCAGCGCGGCGTGTAGCACAACCCTCAGCGTACGCTGTTCACTGGGGTCTACCACATAGTCGGCACGGGACATTTCTATCAGCAGTGCAGCTTTAGCCAGCTGTAACCTGTGCTGCAGCGTGGCTTCGTCTTCCACAGGAGGTTTTGCAAACAGTGATTTTAATGACTTGATCATCAAGATTTACCAGTAGTTGTTCCAGGCGACACAAACCTGCGCATGCATGGGGGAAATTGTCCGGTGAGCCAGGCGTCCTCGCTGCGTCACTGGCGCAGACTGCACTTTTGAAAGTGTACACGATTTTCACTTTCGCAATGGCCAGTCCCTCTGCGAGGATGGCCCGCGCAGAAAGTGTTGACGTCCATACCAAAATCCATGACGCTTGTTACCAGGCTTGAAACACACAAAAGGAAAGCAACGCTTGTGAACTGTCCTGTCTGTTCGTCGGCACTCACCGCGCAAAATTATGCTGGTCAAACGGTGGACATCTGCGCATCATGTCACGGCCTCTGGTGTGACAGCGGCGAACTCAGCGCAGTGGTCAATGCCCTGATAAGCGCCAACAAAATACCGGACTCGAACAGCTCATTTCTTGCGGCACCGCGACAGCACGAAGACCCGGACCCCCAGGCCAAATCATGCCCTCGCTGCCGGCAGACAACCGATTCCTTTAATTTTGCCTATGATTCGAACATCTTTCTCAACCGCTGTAACGCCTGTGACGGCGTTTGGCTTGACGGTGGAGAAATCAGGAGCGTGGCGCAGTTCATCAAGAAAACCTTGCGCAGCTGAAGCGCCGCAGCCAGGTCAGTTGAAGGGTGGGCGCCCAAAGTAGAAGAACAGCGTATTAAGCCCCTGCTCTGCATGACCATAGCCCAGATAGACAGGCCCTATCGGCGTATCTGCACCCAGAAACAGACTGGCAGCGGTTATGCCATCGTTGAAGAGATCCTGTCTTTCCCGCCAGACCCCACCATGCTCCAGAGAGCCGCCGATGTACCACGACATGAAGGGGATGGTTCTGAAGCGGCGATAGTAGATGGCGCTAACCATGCCGGCTTGCTGGTCCACGAGGCTGTCTTGGACATAACCCGACAGGTTGAGAAATCCGCCCAGGCGATATTGATCCTGTAAGGATGCATCGCCATTCTGGGTGACATTCAACAGTGCGCTCAGCCCCAGGACATGCCCGTCACCGAAGGTAGCAAACCGGTTGCCCTGGATTTTCAGCTGGTCAAAATCTGTATCACTGCCGACATCCTCCCGCGCAACAGTGTACTCCAAGGTCGCAGCCCATCCCTGATTGGGAAACGTGTAGTTGTCCAGGCGATCAACCGAAACACGCGCAAACAGCTGCCCGCCATCGTAATCAAAGCTGCCCGGCTCCAGCGATCCGGTCTTTAGCTTGACATC
>JBLRXF010000362.1:0-3124 GCA_047920875.1 Haliea sp.
GGCCCGCGCCGGCGCCGATGCCGAGCAAATGCCAGGCATCCGGCGCGACCCCCGCCATAAGAATCTGCCGGTAGGCATCAATCACGAAGGCCAGCGGATTCAGCAGGAGTATGAGATTCGTGGCCGCCGGGTCCGGCAGATCGCGCGGATCCCAGAATATGCCGGACACAAACAGCAGGAAGATGGTACCCAGGGACACCACCACAATAAAGTCAAACACCAGGCTCACCAGGAAAGCGCACACCAGGCAGCAGGCCACGATAACAATATAGTTGACCATAATCAGGGGTATCAGCCAGAACCAGGCAATAGTGATGCCGTAGCCGTTGGCCAGCAGCACCACAAACAACAGGAGGAATACGCTCAGCTGTTTGTACAGGCCCTCCTGAACCGTGGCCATGGGAAACAGGCTCTTGCTGATGTTGGCCTTGCTGATCAGGCCGCCGCTGTTGATGATGCTGCGTGCAGCCTGATTGACCGACTTCGAGAACCAGATAAAGGTCAGCTTACCCACCATCAGAAAGACCAGGAAATCCTCTTTCCGGTTCTGCAGGATCAGCTCGAACACCACGTAAAACACCAGCACGTACAGCAGCGGCTCCAGCACCCACCAGATATAGCCGAAGAAGTAGCGCGAGGCATCAGCCTTGAGCGACATGCGCGCCATGGTGTCGATGAGGGAAAAGTACTGGGTAATATTCATAATCCCGGACAGGCCTGCCGCCTGAAGAAACCAGCGAGCGAGTTTAGCAGCGCAGTCTATTTTCAGCCACAACAGCTGCGCCCGGGCCCGGGGCAAAGTACACTGCCCGCCATGACGCTCAAAACCCACACACCGCGCAAGCGCTTCGGCCAGAACTTCCTCCAGGACTGGGGCGTGATTGCCGCCATTGCCAATGCCATCCACCCCCAGCCGGGCGAGCACCTGGTGGAAATTGGCCCGGGCCAGGGGGCACTGACCGCGGCCCTGATCAGCCGGGAGATCCGCCTGGACGTGGTGGAACTGGACCGTGACCTGATCACCGGCCTGCTGGCGGCCTTCAGCATCTACCCCGGGTTCAAGCTGCACAGTGCCGACGCGCTCACCTTCGACTTTGGCGCCCTGGCGCGGGATGCCGTGCCCCTGCGGGTGGTGGGCAACCTGCCCTACAACATTTCCACCCCCCTGCTGTTCCGGCTGCTGGAATTTGCGCCCCTGCTCCAGGACATGCATTTCATGCTGCAGCTGGAGGTGGTCAATCGGCTGGCGGCCAGCCCGGGCAACAAGCACTGGGGGCGGCTGGGGATCATGGCCCAGTACCACTGCGCGGTGGAGCACCTGTTCGACGTTCCGCCGGAAGCGTTCTATCCGCCGCCCAAGGTGCAGTCGGCGATTGTCCGCCTGACGCCCTATCAGCAGTCGCCCTGGCCCGACTGCGACGTGCACGGCCTGCGCACCGTCGTCCAGGCGGCCTTCGCCCAGCGCCGCAAGACCCTGCGCAACAATTTGAAGGGTATACTGGACGATTCCGCACTTGCGGGTCTGGGTATCGACCCGGGTTGCCGGGCAGAAACCCTGCAGCTTGAGAATTTCATTCACATGGCCAATTATCTGGGCAGCAGCTGAAGCAAATGGATACACACGCAGTCAAGGTTGATGTTCTTACCACGTACCTGGCCCGCCATTCGCGCCCGGCGGATAACCAGTACGCCTTTGCCTACACCATCACCATCAGCAACAGCGGCCCGGTGCCGGTGCAGCTGCTGTCGCGGCACTGGATGATCACCGATGCCGATGGCGATGTGCAGGAAGTACGCGGCGAGGGCGTGGTGGGCGAACAGCCGGTCATCGAACCCGGCGGCTTCTTCCGCTACACCAGCGGGGCCACGCTGCCAACGCCCGTGGGCTTCATGCAGGGCAGCTACACGATGATCGTACTGGAGAGTGAAGACACCGACCCGGGCGCCCTGCCCGCCTTCGAGGTGCCGATCAGCGCTTTTACCCTGCACACGCCAACGGCGCTGAACTGAGGTCTCAGGGGTGACGACCTATGCCGTGGGAGATCTGCAAGGCTGTCTGCAGCCGCTGAAGACCCTGCTCAAGCGGGTCCAGTTCAACCCCGACAAGGACGTGCTCTGGTCCGTTGGCGATGTGGTCAACCGCGGGCCCAAGTGCCTGAAAACCCTGCGCTTTCTCTACGACATGCGCGACAACCTGGTGATGGTGCTGGGCAACCACGACCTGCACCTGCTGGCGGTTGCCGCCGGGGTGCGCGCCCCCGCCCCCTCGGACACGCTGGGCAAGATCCTCGCCGCACCGGACCGCGACAAGCTGCTGAACTGGCTGGCCCACCGGCCGCTGGTGCACTACGAATACGGCTACACCCTGGTGCACGCCGGCATCCCGCCCCAGTGGAGCGTGGAGGACGCCATGCGCTACGCCTGGGAGGTGGAGGAAGTGCTGCAAAGCGCCGACTGCGTGGAGTTTCTGCGCACCATGTACGGCAATGAACCGGCAGTCTGGTCTGAAGACCTGACCGGCATGGTCCGGCTGCGAGTGATCACCAACTACCTGACGCGGATGCGCTACTGCACGCGGATGGGGGTGCTGGACCTGGTCAGCAAGGGTCCCAGCCCCAATCCCCAGCCCGAGGGCGACAGCAAGAAAGTCTCCCCCTGGTTCAGCCACAAGGAGCGCAAGACCGCCAACGACCGCATCATCTTCGGCCACTGGGCCTCCATTGCGGGGCACACCGACAGCCCCAACACCATCGGCCTGGACACCGGCTGTGTCTGGGGCGGCGCGATGACCCTCTACAACCTGGAAAGCGGCGAGCGGATCCGCTGCCAGTGCAAAAACGGGCGCTGCAAGGAGTAACGGCTCAGGCGAACATTTCCAGTAACACGCCGTGCCACAGCTCAGGTTCGATCAGACCCAGCCTGCCGACCAGGCGCGACTTGTCCACGCTGCGCAACTGATCCAGTAGAACTCTGGCAGCTCGACCATCCAGCGTTACCTCGGGACGGCAGCCAAGGGGCTGCCCCTTGCTGGTAATGGGCGCAATGATGACTCGGGGTAAGGCTGCGTTCATGTCATCCGGCGAAATAATCAGCGCCGGGCGGATTTTACGGATTTCCGTGCCCA
>JBLRXF010000363.1:0-3109 GCA_047920875.1 Haliea sp.
GCGGCTGCCCGGGGGCGGATGAAGTCCATGTCCACAGTGGCCCCGTCCATCGCCCGCCGGCAGCAGTCCAGCATGTCCGGCTGGAATTCCCCAAGCTGCTCGAGGTAGGTCGCCGCGCGCAGCAGGAACATACCGCTATTCCACAGATAGCTGCCACTGTCGAGGTAGGACTGGGCGGTGTCCGCATCCGGCTTCTCGACGAAGGCCTCCAGCGCGTAGAGATCCTCGCCCAGCGCGGCGCCGCAGCGAATGTAGCCGTAGCCCGTCTCCGGCGCCTGCGGAACCACCCCGAAGGTCATCAGGCGGCCGTCCCGCGCCAGCGGCAGAGCCCGGGTCACCGCCTCGGCAAAGGCCGCGGCGTCCTGAATGATATGGTCCGCAGGCAGCACCAGCAGGATCACCTCCGGATCCCGCGCCAGCTCCTGCAGTGCTGCCAGGGCAACCGCAGGCGCAGTGTTGCGACCGACGGGCTCGAGAATCAGCGCGCTGGGGGCAATACCCACCTGCCGCAGCTGCTCTGCAACCATGAAACGGTGCTCCTCGTTGCAGACCACGACGGGGGCACTGGCCTCCAGGTTCCCGGTGCGCTCCAGGGTCTGCTGCAGCATGGTGAGCTCGCCGGCAAGGGGCAAGAACTGTTTGGGGTGCAATTCCCTGGATACCGGCCAGAGACGGCTTCCAACACCGCCGGAGAGCAATACGGGCGTAAGCATGGTATTTCCAATCGATTGAAAACATTATCTTAGCCGATGGACGGACGGCGAAGCCAGCAAGCGGTGGCAGCAGGCAGGACCGCAATGCTGGACTTGTGCCCCGCAGGTATTAGAATGGGCGGCCAGAACCTGTCTGCCCCACCGGATGGAACCGGCGCCGCCCTGATTTTGGGGCCCTATTGGACACACTATGACTGTACAGCACGCATTTGCCAAAGAGGAACTGGTTGCCTGCGGCCTCGGCGAACTCTTTGGCCCCGGCAATGCTCAACTTCCCACCGACAACATGCTGATGCTTGATCGCATCACCCACATCAGCTCAGAGGGCGGCCGCTACGGCAAGGGTGAAATTGTTGCTGAGCTGGATATTCACCCGGAACTGTGGTTTTTCCAGTGTCACTTTCCCGGCGACCCGGTCATGCCCGGCTGTCTGGGCCTGGACGCCATGTGGCAGCTGGTGGGCTTCTTTCTCGGCTGGCGCGGCAACCCCGGCCGCGGTAGAGCGCTGGGTTCCGGTGAAGTCAAATTCACCGGGCAGGTTCTCCCCAGCGCCCGCAAGGTGAGCTACAACATCCACATGAAGCGGGTCATCGAGCGCAAGCTGATCATGGGTATCGCCGATGGGGTGGTATCCGTGGATGGCCGGGAAATCTACAACGCCAGCGACCTGCGGGTCGGGCTGTTCAAATCAACGGAGTCGTTCTAGTCCTATGAGCAGACGGGTAGTCATCACAGGGCTTGGTATCGTGTCCTGCCTCGGCAATGACGTCGAGACAGTAGCCGCCGCCCTTTACGAGGGGCGTTCAGGCATCAGCCTGCGGCAGGAACAGATCGACATGGGCATGCGCTCGCACATCGCTGGCGCACCGGCCATCGACGTCGCCGAACATATCGACCGCAAGCAGCTGCGGTTCATGGGAGATGCCGCCGCCTTCGCCTATATTGCCATGCAGCAGGCGATCGCCGATTCCGGACTGGGTGACAGCGATGTATCCAACGTCCGCACCGGCATTATCGCCGGTTCCGGAGGCGCCTCCTCCGCCAGCCAGACCGAGGCGGCAGATATCCTGCGCGAGAAGGGTCTGCGCCGAGTGGGGCCCTACCGGGTCACCCAGACCATGGGCAGTACGGTATCCGCCTGCCTCGCGACGCCATTCAAGATCAAGGGGGTCAACTACTCCATCTCGTCGGCCTGCTCCACCAGCGCCCACTGTATCGGCAGCGCCATGGAACAGATCCAGATGAACAAGCAGGATGTGGTCTTCGCCGGCGGCGGCGAGGAGCTGCACTGGACTCTGAGCAGCCTGTTCGACGCCATGGGTGCGCTGTCAACCAAATACAATGACACTCCAGAGCGCGCCTCACGTGCCTACGATGCCAACCGCGACGGCTTTGTCATTGCCGGTGGCGCCGGCATGCTGGTGGTGGAGGAACTGGAGCACGCCTTGGCCCGGGGCGCGAAGATCTATGCCGAACTGGTGGGTTACGGCGCCACCTCCGACGGCTACGATATGGTCTCGCCCTCCGGTGAAGGTGCAACCCGCTGCATGCAGCAGGCGCTGGCCACCGTGCATGGGCCGGTGGACTATATCAACGCCCACGGCACCAGCACCCCCGCGGGAGATATCCAGGAACTCAAGGCGGTTCGCGAAGCGTACCGCGATAGGGACCACATTCCGGTTATCGGCTCCACCAAGTCGCTGTCAGGGCATTCCCTGGGCGCGGCCGGCGTGCAGGAGGCAATCTACTCACTATTGATGCAGCAGCGCGGCTTCATTGCCGCCTCAGCCAATATCGAGACTCTGGATGCTGAAGCCGAAGGCCTGCCAATCGCAGTCAAACGCCACGACAACGTAGACCTGCAACGAGTGATGTCCAACAGCTTCGGCTTTGGCGGCACCAATGCTTCTCTCGTGTTCCAGAAATACGACCGCTAGCTGCGCCTGACGAAACCCCCTACAGGAGTTATTCCAGCGTCTCCAGGAGCATGACCTGTAGCCAGTCACCGGGGCTGATGATAGCCCCCGCCGGTATCACCGCCAGGGCATTGCTCTGGCACACCGAACTGAGTACCCCCGAGCTCTGGTTGGCAAAGGCAGTAGCCCACATGCCGTCTGTGCCGGCTGCCAGCGTTACTCTGAGATATTCCTGACGGGTGCCCGGAAGGGGACAGGAAAATTTCGCCTGCGCGGACAAGTAGAGGGGCTCCGTCTCGGCCGCCCCCTGCGCTCGCAGCAGGAAGGGGCGGGCCAGCAGGCAAAAGGTCACGTAACTGGAGGTTGGGTTACCCGGCAGCCCGATAAATGGCACCCCGCTCACTTCACCGAACGCCAGCGGTTTACCGGGCTTTATTGCCAGTCGCCACAAGCTCAGGGAGCCCAAGTGCTCCACCTGCC
>JBLRXF010000364.1:0-3098 GCA_047920875.1 Haliea sp.
CTGTACCAGCTTCAGACTCATTTCATATTGGAATCAAAGCCCTGCCTCCAGACTCACTTCATATTGGACAAGGCTGGGGCTGTGCTCGGCTGCTCTTTGATGAGACTATTGCGGTGAACTTCGAGCACAACGACGCAGAGGGTCTCTTGACTATTTACAGCTCCCTGGGTGGCAGGCCGCGGCGAGGCTGCGGCAAACATCTGGTGTGGCTCGTGCTTGTCGCTTTATTGCTGTCGCCTTGGGCCGTCGCTGTGGGGTCTGCGGCGGCCGAGCCTTCCCTCGATGTGTGCTCGTCATCCTTTGAGAACATTGATGGGCAGCTAAGCATCTTTCGCGACCCGACCGGGCTACTGTCGGTGCAGGATGTAAAGCAGCAAAAGGCAAACTTTGAGCCACACGAGGCAACTCGCGGGCTGGGATTTTATCCCGGCCAGATATGGGTTCGGCTGCTTGTTGAAAATCCGCACCCCTCGAACTGCGAGCGCTGGCTGATAGTCAAGCCCGCCGTTCAGGAGCATATCGCTCTGCACTCTGCGGCGGACGATGGTCGCTACCAGGAGGTCTCCGTCGGGGGGCAGGTTCCGATTGCGCAGCGTCCGGTGCAAACAGGGCGCTTTGCAATCTTCCCCCTCACCCTGCCGCCTGCATCCAGTCAGGAAGTGTTTTTGTCGTTTCGTGGCTCTGATGCCATGATCTTCCAGGTGAGTTTCTGGTCCCCGGGCGCGTTCGTCGACTTCGTCCATTTTAATGACATAACCCGTTACCTGATGCTTGGGTCCATCGCCCTGGTAGTGGCGACGAGCGTCATTGGCGCCTATTTGCAGCGCAGGCCCGCGTTTCTTCTGGGTGCCCTGGCGTGGATAGCGGCGTTGGTGTATCAGTTGGTGCGAGACAAGTATCTGATCTACTGGTTTCCCGAGCCAGCGGTTGATGACAAGCAGCTAATGCAGCTTGCTGCGGTAATGTTCATTGGGGCTCAGAGCGGATTCGTGCTTGCGTACCTGCCGCCCGGTTTTATGGCCAAAGCCGCCAGAAAATTGCTGCAAGTCATTATGTGGGGCTCTTTTTTGGCGGCAGCAATAGCCCTGCTGGTGCTCAAGCCGGGTCTTTATGTGCTTCACTCCCTGGTGTCATTGCTTGTTATTGCCGTCGTATTGTTGGTCGCAGCCTTTAGGCTTGGTCGCGGTTCATGGTTTTTGCTGGGCGGTGTTCTTGTCTATAGCCTCTGGGGGCAGACTCATCTCCTGCATACCCTCGGTTTTCTCCCTATCCCCAACAGCCTGTTTGACCTGATTGCCCCCCTGACAATTTCCCTGGGCTCATTGCTGTCTGCTGTCGCAATTTTCAGTTTGATCGTTGATGCCAATGCGAAGACCAACAGCACGCAGCAAGCGCTGTTGCAGCAATTGAGTGAAGAGCAGCGGCAGTTAAAGCTTGCGATGAAGGAATCCTTTCTCGCCAATGAGTCGAAGTCGCGCTTTCTGGCCTCGGTCAGCCACGACCTGCGCCAGCCCATGTACGCAATTAACCTGTATATTTCCACCTTGCTGCGTCAGGTTCCACAGCTGCAGTCAGCGCCCGAGGCCGAGGATAACTGGAAGAATTTCAGGGAAGGGCTCAACGACCTTGAGGGCAGTGCGAAATATCTCAATCTGATGTTCGAGGCGCTGCTGGATTTGTCCCGGTTAACGTCGGGCACGGTGACCGCGAATATCTCCTACGTCAATATTGGCCGCCTGCTTGGGCAACTTGAGGCGGACTACCAGCAGCAGGCGGCACATTACGGTTTGCAGTTCAAAATTCGCCTGCCGCAGCGCATGGAGAATATAGAAGTGTACACAGATCCGGTATTTCTGGAACGGATACTGAGAAACCTCCTGGTCAACGCCCTGCGCTATACTCACAAGGGTGGGGTTGGGCTTGCTGTGTTGACCCGCTCATCACATATTGAATTTCGCGTCATCGACACCGGGCCCGGCATTGAACAGTCCCTGCAAGATCGGGTCTTTGACGAGTTTTTCCAGGTTGCTGGGTCGCAATCGTCAAAACACTTGGCGAAGACGGACCGATGGCGGCCGGTGGCCGAGGCTAGCCCCAATGCAGTGAAAGAGGCCGGCATTGGCCTGGGCTTGTCTATCTCCGCGCGGCTGGCGGAGAAGCTGGATACCCGGATTCAGCTGAAAAGCCAGGTGGGCAAGGGCAGCGTATTTTACTTCCGTTTGCCCATGCGGTTCGTTCTGCGCCCGCATATCCAGCCCCTGCCGGATCTTCACCCAGAGCCTGCGGGTGCGCAAGATCTCATACGTGACCTTTTCATTATTGTTATCGATGACGACCTTGAAATCCGACGATCAACCGAGCGCTTGCTGTCAGCATTCACGGGTGTGGAGGTTTACACAGCGGAGGACGCGCAGCAGGCCTTGGCACACCTTGGGCCCAGAGGGCAGGTTCCAGATCTCATTATCTCGGATTATGGGCTGTTGGAGGGGGACGGCCTTCAGGCCATTGAACGCATCCGGGACGAGTTCATCGCCGATATTCCAGGCTTCCTGATTACGGGCGACACATCATCTGAGAGCATGCTAAAGCTCAGGGAGTCGGGTTTCAAAGTACTTTATAAACCGGTAACCGGGCCGCAGCTGATTGCCGCGATAGAGGAGGTTTTGCTCGCTGCCAAGCCTACATAGACGCCGCTTTCAGACCCAAGCGCTGCGCGGCCAGAATGGCCTGTGTCCGGCTTGACACCGAGAGTTCCTTGAAAATCGCACCCAGATGCACCTTTACGGTGATCTCGTTGACCTGCAGCTGTTCGGCAATTTCCTTGTTGGGCATTCCCTGACACACCAAGTAAAGCACCTCCAGCTGTCGGGCTGTGAGCTTGGCCTTTTTCAAGTTGTCTACGTTCTGTGGGCCGTCTAGCGTTAACCACACCGGGCTCACGATATCGCCCCGCAGTGCTCGCCCGACAAGATCGACTACGCGGTCCGGCGCAACCAGCTTGCTGATGAAGGCCTTTACGCCTGCCCCCAGGCACAGGGCGACCAGCAGTGGATCGTCAGACCCGGACACCACGAGCGTTTGCACGGCTGAAAATCGGC
>JBLRXF010000365.1:0-3093 GCA_047920875.1 Haliea sp.
CTCCAGAGAAATTCGCCAGAGCCGATGGCGGCAACGGCTTCTGCGGCACTGTTTACAAATCGGGTCAATGGCGGCTCCGTGATCGCGGCACCCTGAATCGGGAGTCGCCATCATACCGGAATCCATGCGCGCCGACCCAAAACCTGCCGCACCAGCTGTTGGTAATACGGTCTGCTGACTGGCTATCATCCACAGCGTAGCGCACCACTTCCTGCTCCCTGACACTGACCTGGCGATGGGTGAGCGCTGGCAGCAGGGGGTTGCGGCGGTAGGCGTCAACGATCGGCACAAGGCAGGAGTCACCTGCCAACATGGCGGCAGTGTAAAGTCCCCGCTACTATACAGGCGTGCGCGCGCAGGGCTGGCAGATGCGCTCGAACCAACCAGCTGACGGCCGGTAGCGCCGGGGAGCACCGATGAGCAACAAGCACACCAGGCCAACGCTGATTGCCACCTTGCTGGCTGAGCACGAACATCTGACCCGGATTATGGGCATGATGGCCGCGCAGCTGGACACCCTCGCCGATGGCACAGCTGTCGACAACCATGTCCTGTTCGAGATCATGTCCTACATGATCAGCTGGGCAGACCGCTACCATCATCCGCGAGAAGACCTGATCTATGGCCGCGCAGCGGAACTGGACCGACAGCTGGCCGATGACGTCGACAGTCTGCAGCGCCAGCATGACGTCATGGCCCGCGAGGCGCTGACCCTGCAGCAGCTGATTGTCGACTGGCGCAGAGGAGCAGCGGACGGGAATGCCGTGGTCAGCGCCGGACGCGCCTACATCGACCACAGCCGGGCCCACATGCGCAGCGAGGAACAGCTCGTTTTCCCTCGCATCGAATCCGTGTTGACGGCAGCGGACTGGCTGGAGCTAGAGCTGGACGATCGCCTGCAGCCCGCCAGCGACCCGGTATTCGGGCCCAGGATTGATCGCGAGTTCAGGAACCTGAGGCGCAAGCTGCGCCGGGGAGTCCGCCGGGGGGTGGAACAGGGTGTCCTGGCCGAGTGGATGGGCCTGGAGGCACTGCTGGAATCGCTGGATGTGCTGGGCTCGGCCAATCACAGTGCCGCACAGGCGACCGTCGAGGTGCTGCGAACATCGCTCAGCGACTCTCTGCAGATCCTGCGAGAAACGCCCTTGACCGCCGCGCCTCGCTGCGCCATCAACAATACCCGCCTGGGCGGGCGCTGGCTGGGCACGGTGGCTGGTATCGCCAGTGATGCCATCGCGGACCTGGTGCGAATCAACCGCGCGAGACGGGAACAGCTGGAAACGCTAAAGTCAGCCCGATAGAGCGATGCCCGGGGCAGCTGGCATTGGCGATGCTTCCTCCGGCGCCACTGCGCCCGCCAACACAATGCGATTGCGCCCTCCCTCCTTGGCACGGTAGAGCGCACTGTCGGCTTCATAATAGAGATTCTCGGCAGGCATATCCGACGAGCGCTCCGCCAATCCGATGCTGCAGCTGACCGTCAGCGGCGGATTCAATCCCGGAAACTCAAGCGAGGCAATGTGCTCGCGCAAACGTTCGACGATCAGGGCCCCGGCATGCAGGGTAGTCATGGGCATCTGAACTCCAAACTCCTCACCACCCAGCCGCCCCACACTGTCGGAGCGCCGTAACCGGGACTGCAAGCTGGAGGCGATACTCACCAGCACCTTGTCGCCCACGGTGTGGCCGTAGGTATCGTTGACGTTCTTGAAATAGTCAACGTCCAGCACCGCGAGGCAGAGCGGGTGCCCGTGCCTCGACGCCATCGCAATGTTGCTGTCCAGCATCTCGAAAAAGTAGCGGCGGTTGGGAATATGGGTGAGATGATCGGTGCGCGACTCCGCCCTCAGCAGGGCGGTGAGCACCCGCTGGCGGCGGTACAGCACCAGCACAACGGCCAGAGTCAGGGCCATCATGGCCAGCAGCACGGACAGCGTGGTTTCGGTGACCGTGGCTCCCAGCAACTGCTGGGCCACAGCCGAGGGCGCAAACAGTATGCCGGAGAGCATCAGCCACAAGCTCTGACCGATGCCGCGGCACACCCGCGCCGCCATCTCAGATCCCGGGAGTATCATCGGAGTTCAGGCCGCTTCCAGCGCCGAGGTGCAGTGACTGCAGCGCGTGGCTCTGATCGAGATATTGGAAAAACAGAAAGGACATTCCTTCTCGCTGGGTGCAGCCGGTGGCGTCTCCTCTTCCCGCTTCAGGCGATTGATCCCGCGGATCAGCAAAAAGACCGCGAAGGCTACGATGAGAAAGCTGATCACAGCGTTGATAAACAGGCCATAGCTGAGCGTGACAGCACCGGCCGCCTGGGCATTGGCCAAGGTCGCATAGGGTCCTGCAACGGCGCCTTGCTTGAGGGTAATGAACAAATCCGAGAAATCCACGCCGCCCAGCAACAACCCAATCGGCGGCATCATGACGTCGTCAACCAGGCTCTTTACAATGGTGCCGAAAGCGCCGCCGATGATAATACCAACGGCCATGTCGACGACATTGCCGCGCATTGCAAATTCCTTGAACTCCTTGAACATAACGCAACTCCCCAGAGTGTTATTGGTATCTCGCAGCACTCACTCCTGACACACGCCCTTGGCGCGGAACCTGCGATCCGCTAATTTTGCATCGCGGCGCAGGAAACACAAGCACATTGTCGATCTGCGGCCGCCGGGATCGGCAATTCTGCTAGAATGGCACCCACTTCCAGACAGGAGGCCTGTTTTTGCAGCGCCCCATGCACATCAACTCCCTCAAGGCTTCCGCGATGAAACGGCTGACAGCCGCAGCGCTGTATGGGCTGTTGCTGACGCCCGTTCATGCCCAGGTGGAGGAGACAGTGAGCGAGCCGGAACTGGAGCAGGCGTCGCCACTGGGAGAGGAGTCAGAGGTTCCGGCAGAGCCGGCAGAGACCTTGGCACCCGAGGCCGCGCACACTGAGGTGGCTGCGGAGGAAGAAGCCGGCGAGGCAGACCTGCAGGAGTTGCCCAAGGCGCGCAACGTGCCGCTGAACGAACCGATCACTGTCACGCCCAGGGAGGAGCCTGCGACACTCAAGGATCAGGAATCGGCGCGTGACCTGGTTTTGCTGGG
>JBLRXF010000366.1:0-3092 GCA_047920875.1 Haliea sp.
GCATTGCAGTTGGTGTGGGTGATAACGATTATAGCGATGCTCAGCTACACCTTTGGCTGAACAACGGTGATGGGACCTTTAGTGACATGACGGTTGCCTGGGGGCTGGATATTCCCTCGGAGGGTAGAGGTATTGCCTGTTTTGATTACGATCGCGACGGTGATATTGATGTGGTGTTGCTTGATCATTCTCGTGGGTTACAGTTTTATGAAAACCAGACTGGTCATCAACCCGGAAGCCGTTTTCTGCAAGTGCGATTAGTCGGACGAGCGCCCAACACCGATGCGTTGGGCGCAAAAGTTTACGTTACCGCTGATGTGGGTGGCGGCCACGGGTGGCAGAGACAGATGCGGGTGAGTCAGGCGAATAGTAATTTCAATGGCCAGAATTTGCCTGACTTGCATTTTGGCCTTGGTCACGCCGATCGGGTGGCAGCTCTTCGGATTGAGTGGCCGGACGGCACAGGGCTGGTCTGCCAGGATGTGGAAGCGAATCAGTTCTTGATCTTCGATCAACGAGATAAGTTGTGGCCAAAGTTGTTCTCTGATGCCCCTGATTGTCTCTGGCACTCGAATATAGCCCAGATTATTTCTGATGCCTTGTCTCCCTAGCAGGCTGTTGAAAACGTAAGCGTTCATTCTACGGCGTGATTGACAGCCTGGTGTAGGTCCGAGCGGAGCGGGTTATCGGCGAAGTGTTTTTTCCACAGCCGTGGCGTCAGTTCTGCGACACGGCTGGCCGGGTGCTCGCTGATGCGCAGCAGCACGTCGGTCAGGTAGGTGTAGGGATTGATATCGTGCAGTTTGCAGGTGCAGATCAGGCTCTGGATGATGCCGACATGCTCGGCGCCGATTTCGGTCCAGCAGAACAGCCAGTTCTTCCGGCCCATGGGGACAGGCCGCAAGGCACGCTCCAGATGGTTGGTATCCAGCGGCACGTCCGGGTCTTCGAGGAACACCCGTAACGCGGCTTCCCGTGTCAGGGTGTATTTCAGGGCCTTTGTCAGCGGATGCTTCGGCGTCAGGTCGTTGCGTTGAAGTTGGGCCTGACACCACTGGTACAACTGATCGACTATCGGCTTGCTGTGCGTCAGTCGATGCTCCCGTTTCTTTTCTCCGCTGAGACCCCGCTCCACGGTGTGTGCTTCCAGCTGGTAGAGTTGCCGGATCAGTGCCAGCGCCTCGGCAACCGCATCCGGCTCCATATTCTCCGCATCGATAAATTGACGCCGGGTATGCGTCCAGCATTGCGCATGGGTGACGCTGGCGCATTGCTCGGCATAGCGCGCATAACCCGCGTAGCCGTCGCTCAGCAGGGTGCCGTCAAAGACGTTACCCAATACCGTCTCAATGTGCTGTCGGGCACGACTGGCCGAGTAAGTGAACACGATCTCGTCCTGCTCCCCATACAGAGGCCAGAACCAGGCCTGCTTCATCTTGCCCTTGCCGGATTTGCCCGCCTTGATCGGCGTTTCATCCATCGCCAGCACCCGGCTTAGCAGCACATTATCCAGCTGTGCCTGAGCAATCGGGCGCAACAATTCGATGGCGCGCTTGCTGAGGTTGGTCAGCGTGGCACGGCTGAGCTGAATGCCAGCTTGTGTGATGCGCTGGTGCTGGCGATACAGCGGCAGGTGATACTGGAACTTGTCAACCAGCAAGCCAACCAGCAGGCTAACATCCGC
This sequence comes from Haliea sp., assembly GCA_047920875.1. Lineage (GTDB taxonomy): Bacteria > Pseudomonadota > Gammaproteobacteria > Pseudomonadales > Halieaceae > Haliea. Next base: position 1,685 of record JBLRXF010000366.1, read on the forward strand.
GAGACTGCGATCCAGCACATTGGCCGGTGCCGGGCAGGGCTCGGGCTGCTCGGCGCCCTTGCGCTTGATGACCGGGCGTCGGTACTCCAGCACCACATAGCTGGCCGGTTGTTGCGCCAGCCGGAAGGTGGTCTGGGTGCCGATAATCTCGTATTGATCGGCTTGCGGACCCGTCAGCTCCGACGGCGTGCGCTCAATCACCTGACGCGGCACGTTCTCACCAAAGCGCAGGCCGCTATCGTTGACGCAGTCCTCCGGACGTTGCTTCTTGCCGCTGCCGCGCTGGTAGGTGATGGTTTGCTGCTCGCCTTCGGCGTCTGTGGTCACCGGGATGTCACCCAGCGTCAGTGTGGTCTGATGCGGATTATCCGCTGGGCGTTTTTCGGACTTCTGCCCAAACAGCTGCTTTTCAAACCAGGCGAGGCGATTTTGTAGCGCCTGGATTTGTTCTGCCTGCTTCTCTATCAGAGCAATAAGCTGTTTTTCATTTTGCAGTGCAGCGACATCATGCGGCGATGGAATGCTTCCCCGCGCTGATTTTTCCTGTGCTATCTCTGCATTTTTCATGCGCAGGATTATACCAGATCACGTCTTATGCGGCGTGCTGGTAACGCTTTAATTGCCGTATTTTTTTCACCTCAATGCCATCGAGCAGCAATTGCAGGTCAGCCCAGCCAAGACAGCGCTGGCCCGACGCCGATGCCCTGACCGGGAACTGCCCCTGTTCCAGTCGCTTGCTCCAGATGCAATAACCGGATGACTCAAAATACAACACCTTCATCATCGTCTTGCGGCGATTGACGAAGACAAAGTAATGGCCGCTGAGCGGATCCTGGCACAACTGATTGCGGGCCAGTGCGCTCAGGCCGTGATAGGACTTGCGCATGTCCGTCGGTTGCGTGCACAGCCAAATGCGCGCCTGCGGGCCGGGCGAGAACATTGGCGCTCACCCCTGTCGCAGAGTCAGCTCGACGCCTTGACCAAGGCTGAGAACAATATGCCAGCCACCCCTGGCGGAAGCGCCCAGAGATGCCAGATCAATAAAAGCGGGTTCTTCAGTCCGGCTCCCCTGCGGTACCTCGTCAGTCAGCAATCGTTTGCGCCACTGGCAGAAACTGGCGTAACCGATATCCTGTTCACGACAGAATCGGGTGGCCGACTGGCCACTTTGTTGCCACGCCTCAACCAGCGCTTGCCACTGCTGTGCGGTGCGACGGGGTGTGTACTCCTTGCTCATGGCCGTGCCTCTTCAATGGATGAGAGGCTATGCTATCGCGCGGTATCCGGAGTCGACAGAACGTGTTGGAATGAACGCTTACGCCAAGAGTTCATCAAGCGCGAGCTGACCAGGGTCAAGAAAGAACGGGATTTTTTGCGTGAAGCGGCACCATCTTGCAAAGCGGTCGCC
>JBLRXF010000367.1:0-3078 GCA_047920875.1 Haliea sp.
CGCGCTGGACAAATTAGTCATCAAGTTCCGCCGCGAAGGCGCGGAAGTGCAGATTCTCGGCCTCAACGAAGCCAGCGCCACTATCGTCGACCGCTTTGGTGTGCACGACAAACCGGAGGAAATCGAGAAGCTGATGGCCGGCCACTGAGCCTGCGTGACTCCGCACAGCGCACTGGCAGGCCCCGGGGGCCTGACGCTGCAAAGCTTGCAGCCACCCATGCGCGCACGTAGCATGACTGCTGTCGCCACCCGGCCAGGAAGTCCCTGATGTCCACCGTCACCGCCTGTATCGACGCCTCCCCCTGCGCCCCCTGCGTGGCCACTGCCAGCGCCTGGGCAAGCCAGCGCCTGCAGGCGCCGCTGCGGCTGTTGCACGTGCTGGAAAGGCCGCCCGCCCCGGCGACCCAGGACCTGTCGGGCAGCATAGGGCTGGGCAGCAGAGAGCAGTTGCTGGAAGAGCTGACCGAGCTGGACGCGCGCAGGGAAAGAGTGGCCATGGAACATGGCAAGCACCTGCTGGAGGATGCCGCCCGCATTGCCGCAGGGGCGGGCGTGGCAGCGCCGGAGAAGCGCCAGCGCCACGGCAGCCTGCTGGAAACTCTGCGCGAAATGGAAGAGAACACTCGCCTGCTGGTCATGGGCCGCGTGGGAGAGGACCACGACATCAGCGCGCACACGATTGGCTCCCATCTGGAAAGCGTGGTGCGCAGCATCCACCGCCCGATCCTGGTGGTGATGCGCGAGTTTGTTGCTCCGCAGCGCTTCATGATCGCCTATGACGGCAGCGTCACAGCCTCCAAAGCCCTGAGCATGGTGGCGAACAGCCCACTGCTGGCGGGAATGCCCTGCCACCTGGTGACCGTCGGTCCGGTATCGGCCGCGCAGACCCGACAGATCGGCCAGGCTCGCGACTCTCTCGTCAGCGCCGGTTTTGAGGTCACCACGGCCACTGTGGAAGGCGAGGTTCAAGCCGCCCTGGGCCAGTATCACCGCGACAAGGACATCGATCTGATGGTCATGGGCGCCTGGGGCCACTCCCGCATCCGCCAGTTCTTTGTGGGCAGCAACACCACCCGCATGCTCAGCCACAGCGACATCACCCTGCTCCTGCTGCGCTGAGCCGCGCCCGCGAGCTCAGGTCACAGCGCCCGCAACAACATCCGTCCGGACACCAGCAGCAGAAAAATGCCGAATGCCAGGTTGAGCTGGCGCGCATTCAGACGGTGCGCCAGGCGCGCACCCCAGGGCGCCGCCAGGATGGTCGCAGGTGCGATACAGGCCAGACCCAGCAGGTTGACAAAACCCAGACTGGCCGGCGGCAGCCGCGGATCCCCCCAGCCGGTGACCACAAAGGCAACCGCGCCGGGCACGCTGATCAGCAAACCAAACAGGGCCGAGGTGCCCACCGCGCGATGAATGGTATGCCCGAGCAGAGTCAGTACCGGCACGCTGAACGTGCCGCCGCCGATACCCATCATGCTGGAAAGACCCCCTATCCCTGCAGGTACCAGCCGAATGGCCATCCCCGCGGGCAGCGCCCGTGCGGGCTGCGGATTGCGGCCGCCGAAGAGCAGCATGCGCAGGCCCAGGAGCACCGCCACGGAGCCGAAGATCAGGGCCAGCACATTGCTGTGCAGGCGCGAAGCCAGCCAGGCGCCGAACACCGCGCCTGACAGAATATAGACACCCCAGCTGCGGGCGAGGGTGAAATCGACAGCGCTGCGCTGGTGATGGGCGCGAGTCGATGACAAGGAGGTGAGAATAATGGTCGCCAATGACGTCGCCACCGCGATGTGCATGCGGATGGCGGCATCCACTCCCAGGGTGCCCAGGGCCGCGTCAAGCACCGGCACGATGACAATGCCACCACCGACCCCCAGCAGACCCGCCAACAGGCCCGCAAAGACCCCCGTCGCCAGCATTGCCAGCACCAGTGGACCCCACTCGGCAACAAGCTCCATCCTTACTCCCTGTCACGCCAAACTGCCGGCGCGCACTGTTTTCGGCGCCGGCGACCGCGCTATGATGCCACAGCCTTCAGTCCAAACCCTCTTGAGGATCATTTCTGTGCGCACCATTCACTGCCAGGGCCGCAACATCGCGCCATCCAAAATCGTCTGCATCGGCCGCAACTATGTCGCCCACATCGCAGAATTGGGCAACGAAGTACCCGAGGAGATGGTTGTCTTCCTCAAGCCCAACTCTGCCCTGGGGGACACTCTGTATGCGGTCCGCGGCGAGCCCCTGCACTACGAGGGCGAAATCGCGTTCCTGGTCGAGGGCGGACAGCTGTCCGCCGTGGGCTTTGGCCTGGACCTGACCAAGCGCGACCTGCAGTCGCGCCTTAAGGCGCAGGGGCTGCCCTGGGAGCGCGCCAAGGCCTTTGATGGCGCGGCCCTGTTCAGCGAGTTCGTGCCGCTGACGCTGCCGGTCGAACAACTGGGGCTGGAGTTGCAGGTGGAGGGCACGCTGCGCCAGCAGGGGAGCGTCACGTCGATGATGTATCCGCCACAGGCCATCCTCGATAACCTGACGAGCTTCATGACGCTGGAGGATGGGGACATCATCATGACCGGAACCCCGGCCGGGGTGGGCGAAATCAGCAGTGGCCAGCACTTTCAGGGCCGGGTGCTGGGCACCGGCCGGGTGCTGGTCGAGCAGAGCTGGATCGCCTGCTGATTTCGGCGCGGGGCTGGAGAGAGCGGCATTCTGCAGGATTGTGAAAGCCACACTTTTACAGTAGCGTAGGGCAAACCACGGAGTGGCCGCCCATGCAGAACATCCTGAAACTGGACGTAGCGGGTCAACCACGGGGCTGGATCAGCGCCCAGGAAGCGGTGTCCGCCTACGCCCGCGGCGACGTCATCTACGGCGTCGGAGACTACTTGCCGCCAATCATGGGCGGCGTTCAACGCCTGACCGGCCTGCGCTCACGCATCGATCTGCAGCCCATCATCGCCTTGCAGGGGCGCATCCGCAGCGACTTCAGCCTGCCGCTGTGCAACCGTACCCTGTTCCGCCGGGACGACCATCGCTGCCTTTACTGCGGCCAGCAATTTCCCCGCTGTGAGCTCACCC
>JBLRXF010000368.1:0-3073 GCA_047920875.1 Haliea sp.
GGGCTTCGGCATCATCGCCTATGGCAAGCTGGGCGGTCTGGAACTGGGCTACGGCTCGGACCTGGATCTGGTGTTCATCCACGACAGCCGTGGTGAAAAGCAGATGACCGACGGCGAGCGCAGCATCGACAACGTCAAGTTCTACACGCGCCTCGGCCAGCGCATTATCCATATCCTGGAGACCCGCATGGCCATGGGTCAGCTGTACGAGGTTGTCATGCGGCTGCGGCCATCCGGGGCCTCTGGCTTGCTGGTCAGCAGCCTCAAGGGTTTTCGCGCTTATCAGGAGGACACCGCCTGGACCTGGGAGCACCAGGCCCTGGTGCGGGCACGGCTGGTGGCCGGTGACGCGGCCGTGGGCGCGGGAGTCGATGCGGTGCGCCGGGATATCCTCTGTCGGCAGCGGAACCAGCAGGCGCTGGCCGCTGAGGTGGTTGCCATGCGCGAGCGCATGCGCAAGGAACTGCTGCCAACGCAGCCCGCAGCGGGTCAGGAATTTGATCTCAAACAGGGCGCCGGTGGTATCGTTGATATTGAATTTATGGTGCAATATGCGGTTCTGGCGTGGTCTCACCGCGTGCCTGAGCTGGCGCGCTGGTCGGACAACATCCGCATTCTGGAAACCCTGGCCGGGGCTGAGCTGTTCACGCAGCGCGAGAGCAAGGCGCTGATTACAGCCTATCTGGCATTCCGGTCGGTCGCTCATCAACGTGCGCTGCAACAACTGCCGGGCAGCGTGGCGGGCGAAGAGTATTGTGAACAGAGAGCCAGTGTGGAAGCCGCGTGGCAGCGCCTTTTCCCGGCGCAGGACAAACCAACAGGACAGCAGGGCTGAACATGAGTGCAACACCGAATTTTGCAGACCGGGATGGCGTTATCTGGCTGGACGGCGAGCTGGTGCCGTGGCGCGAAGCTAAGGTCCACGTCCTGACCCACACCCTCCATTACGGCCTGGGCGTATTCGAGGGGGTGCGGGCTTACCTGACCCCCGATCGCGGCACCGCCGTGTTCCGGCTCAAGGAGCACACCGACCGGCTGTTTCGCTCGGCCCATATCCTGCGCATGGACATGCCCTTCGACAAGGACACCCTGAACGAGGCCCAGCGTACCGTGGTGCGGGAAAACGGTCTCAGTGAAGCCTACCTGCGCCCCATGTGTTTCCTCGGTTCCGAGGGCATGGGCCTGCGCGCCGACGGCCTCAAGACCCACGTCATGATTGCGGCCTGGGAATGGCCATCTTACATGGATCCGGAAGCGCGCAATCGTGGCATCAAGGTGCGCACCTCTTCCTATACCCGCCATCACGTCAATATCACCATGTGCAAGGCCAAGGCCAACGGTAATTACATCAACTCCATGCTCGCTCTGCGCGAGGCGCTGGACAGCGGCGCCGAGGAAGCGCTGATGCTGGACAACGAGGGCTATGTGGCCGAGGGCAGCGGCGAAAACGTGTTTGTGATCCGCGAGGGCCAGATCTTTACCCCGGATCTCACCTCCTGCCTCGATGGCATCACCCGCAGAACCATCTTCGCCCTGGCTGCGGAGCTCGGGTACGAGATCCGCGAAAAGCGCATCACCCGTGACGAGGTGTACATTGCCGACGAGGCCTTCTTCACCGGCACCGCCGCCGAGGTGGTCCCGATCAGGGAGCTGGACGGGCGCAAGATCGGCAGCGGTTCGCGCGGCCCGATCACGGAAAAACTGCAAACCATGTACTTCGATTCGGTGCGCGGCAACCGCCCCCAGAACCTGGAGTGGCTGACCCCTGTTGCCTGAGGGACAGCTTGACGGTGGCGTGTTTTATCGCCACTGGCCCACCTCCGGCACGCTCCGCGGGGTTATTCTGCTGGCCCACGGCCTCGGCGAGCACAGCGCCCGCTACCAGGGCTTTGCTGACTTCTTCTGTCCCCGCGGCTTTGCAGTCATCGCGCCGGACCATGTTGGCCACGGGCTCTCGCCCGGCCACAGGGCGCACGTCGGAAGTTTCGATGAGTTCCTGCAGCCGCTGCTGCAGCTGCGCTCGCTGATTGGCCAGTGGTATCCCTCAGCGCCCTGTTTCCTGGTAGGCCACAGCCTCGGCGGCCTGATTGCAGCGCGCCTGCTACTTGAAGCCCAGGGTCAGTTCAGCGGCGCAGCCCTGTCTGCGCCAGCCCTGGCGGTGGCGGAGCCGCCATCATCCCTTCTGCTGTGGATCAACCGGCTCCTCGCCCGGCTCTGGCCCACCCTTGGCATGCTCAAGCTGGACGCCAGCCAGGTCAGCCGTGATCCGGCGGTGGTCGCTGCCTATGAGGCTGATCCGCTGGTACACCACGGCAAGGTGAGCGCCGGGCTGGTGGCAGAATTGTTTGCGACGATGGCGCAGGTCAATGAGCGCCGTGCCGAGATCACCCTGCCGCTGTTGCTGCTGCACGGCGAGGCGGATGTCATGACGGCGCCCGCGGGCTCCCGCGACTTCAGTGCGGGGGCAGGCTCCGCCGATGTCACTCTGCGGCTGTATCCAGGCCTGTATCATGAGATTTTCAATGAGCCTGAGCGCCTGCAGGTTCTTGAAGATCTTGATCAGTGGTTGCAGCAGCGACTGCCCGCCATCTGCTCAGCCCTTTCCTGAATCCTTGCTGCCAGCCTTGACCGCCTCTGCCCTGGCGGCATCGGGTGGGGGCGAAAGCGGATACACCTCGGGCGCATCCACCTGATTCTCCAGGTACAGGGAACGGCTGGGGAAGGCAAAGCCGGCTCCCGCTCCTTCGACAATCTCCTTGATCCTGTAGGCAAGACGCTCCTTGATCTCCAGCCAGTCGCCCCAGACTGTGGTGTGGGTGAAACAGTACAGGAGAATATCAATCGAGCTGTCGTTGAAAGAGTCAACGCGCACGAAGGTGGCCACTTCATCAGGTTTGGCGAACTCGTCGCTGCTCAGGATGTAGTCCTCTATGGCATCGCGAATCTGTTTCAGCTGCTCCAGCGTGGTCCGGTACTCAAGCCCCAGCATCCAGCGTATGCGGCGATGGGTCATGCGGGAAAAGTTGGTGACCGCGTTGTCTGCCAGGCGCGCGTTGGGGACGTAGACCGGCGC
>JBLRXF010000369.1:0-3061 GCA_047920875.1 Haliea sp.
CTCTCGGCCTAGGCAAAGATACCGTGATTATCAATGGCACCAATTCCGACTCACTTATCGCGTTCAGGCCCGATACGGAGGAGTTCACAGTCATTCGGATTCCCTATCCCATGATCACCTTCACCCGGGGGGTCGACGGCCGTATCGACGATCCAGCCGCAGGCTGGAAGGGACGTGGTTTGTGGTTTACCAACGGGCTAGACCCGGTGTTCATGTCGGAAGTGCCCAGAACCTATGTTGGCAAGGTGCAGCTCAGGCCCGATCCACTCGCACACTGACGGCAGTTCGCCCGCGACCGATCCCGTGTGATTGGTGCGGGCAACAACCTCCGCGAAGCACCACAGTCCAAAATCAATACAGGTGTTGACAAATCTCCTTGCCCCTGTAATATCAACTATAGTGTTGATTGGCGCCCGGAGCGCTGGCACTGATTGCCGAAAATAACGAGGATACAGTTATGACATCAAGCTCTACGCACCACGCGCCCGCGCGCACCTTTATCAAATCGCTGCTGGTGGCGTCGGTGGCCGCGGCGGTGTTCTCCCCTGCCGTTTCCGCCCAGAGCCGCAGTAATGCACTGCTTGAGGAAGTCATGGTGACGGCGCAGAAGAAATCCGCGGCCGAGGCCTCCCAAGACGTTCCGATCGCAATCTCCGCCTACTCGGGCGACAAAGTGGAGGCCATGTTCGCGGTGAATCTGGTGGACATTGGCACGACCGCACCCAATGTCCATCTTGCAGACCAGGGTACTGCCCCGCACACCGGCAACTTCATTATTCGCGGCATGGGTACGGCGGGCCAGAGTATTCCCTCATCCGACCCTGCCGTCGGCGTGGTACAGGACGGCATGCCCTTCGGCCTGATCTACGGGGTGGTGACAGACCTGTTTGACATCGAGTCGATCGAAATCCTGCGCGGTCCCCAAGGCACGCTGTTTGGCCGCAATGTTACCGGCGGTGCCGTCATCATGCGTACCACCCGGCCCACTGAAGAATTTCAGGGCAAGATCAAGGGCGTCATAGGTTCCCACGGCCAGAAGGAAGTCAGCACGGTCATCACCGGGCCACTGGCAGATCGCTGGTCGGGCAAGCTCGCCGTGCTGGCCAAGGATCGCGATGGCCTCTGGGACAATGTAACCCTGGGTGGTGAGCACGGCGAGGAAGAGTCGCTGGTGGTGCGCCCCGCGCTGCGCTACACCGCTGACAATTATGATCTGACCCTGCTGACCGAGTACGCCAGGATCGAGGGCGACGGCATGGCGCCGCGCAACTTCTACCTGTTCGGTGAGGAGATCGACCCCTGGGCCGATAACTCAACGTCCACTGACACGGAAGGTGCCATTGATATCGACTGGATCAATATCATTCTCGAGCACAACCTCGACCTCGCCGGCGGCACCCTGACAACCAACGTCAGCTACCGCGACTTTGAGCAGAAGTTCTGGGGTGACATCGACGGCGCCCCCGGTTTCAATCGCTTTGAGTTTGCCGAAGGTACCGGTCTGCTGCAGGAGCAGATGGCTTTTGAAACCCGCTGGTCTGGTGATGTCAGTGATCGCATGAATATCACCGTGGGCGTCAACCTCATGGACCAGGAGTACACCTACCGGGAACGCCGCCTGGTGGTGGACCTGCTGGAGCAGCCTGCTGAATCGACGATTGAGCACGCTACCGCCGGTCTCTTTGCTCAGGGTGAGTATCGCCTCACGGATAATCTGTACCTGACCGTTGGTGGTCGCTATTCCTATGAGAAAAAGGATGCCGCCATCGGCGTCATTGGAGATCCCCAGGGCGTAGGCACATGTTCCCTGGTGGTAGGAGAGATACCTGCGGATCGCACGGTCAACTGGAGTGACTGTCGCCAGGTGTTCAACGACGATGAGAGTTGGGGTAACTTCACGCCAAAATTGGGCCTGACCTGGGATGTTAATGAGCAGGTCATGGCCTATACCAGCTATACCCGCGGATTCCGCAGCGGCGGCTATAATGTCCGCTTTGCAGATTCGAGCCTGGTCACGACACCGGACAACCCCAGATCCACTCCAGGACCCTACGACGAGGAGGTTGTCGATGCGTATGAACTGGGCGTGAAGTCAGAGCTGGCCAACGGCCGCGTTCGCATGAATGTAGCGTTGTTCTACAACGAGTATGACGACCTCCAGCGTTCGGCCAACAACCAGTCAGGCGTGCAGCAGATATTCAATGCTGCCAGTGCCACCACGCAGGGCTTTGAGTTTGACATCGTGGCGGCTATTACGGACAACCTCACCCTTGAGTTTGCTCACGGATATACCGATGCGGAGTATGACGAAGCGGATTATTTGGAAACCGCGCGCGGCCTGCCCGCCAGCAGCTTCAAGCTGCAAATGGTGCCTGAGAACACGACCAGCGCAGCGCTGACCTTTGATCATAACATTGGTGATCTAGGCTACCTGACGTGGCGCGGCTCATACTCCTACATGGATGAGGTGGCCAGCGATGACTTCAACTTCCTCATCATCCCCCAGTACGAGCTGTACAATGCCAGCGTGTCTTTCACCAATGCAGCCGAAAATCTCAAGGTCTCGCTGTTTGGGCGCAATCTGAAAGACGAGGTTTACTCCCACTTTGGCTTTGACAACACGTCTATCGGTTCCCGCACCGTGTGGCTGGCACCGCCGCGCACCTACGGCCTTGAGGTTGTCTATAACTTCTAAGTGCGATTTGCGGCGACTGCATCCCTGATGCGGTCGTCGCGCGTTGTACGCGCCCCAATCAATGTCTCCGTCTAGTCCAGTACAGGTAACATCGCCATGAGAGAAGCTGTCATTGTCGCCACAGCACGTACTCCTATCGGTCGCGCTTTTCGGGGCGCGCTCAACAATATCAAGTCGCCTACGCTCGCAGGCCACGCGATTGCCCATGCGGTTGCGCGGTCCGGGATCGCACCCGACCGTGTCGAGGATGTCATTCTGGGCACGGTACTCGGCGCGGGTACTGCCGGGCTCAATGTTGCCCGCAATGCAGCCATTGCCGCCGGCTTGCCGGTAACCACTGCTGCACAGACCATAGACCGTCAGTGT
>JBLRXF010000370.1:0-3059 GCA_047920875.1 Haliea sp.
CTCATCAGCGGCAGGCACAGCAGCACCCAGAAACCCATCCACAGGCGCGAGAGGTCGGCGCTGGTCTTGGTCAGGGTGGCAGTCAGCATCAGCGCCCCGAACAGGGCCACCAACCCCGGCGCCGCCGCCAGCACCCCGCGCAGGGGGTGGCACCACTGCGCCGAGCGATAGGCCCGCGCCGCCGGCAGCAGCACCAGGGACAGACACAGCCCGAACAGCAGGGCCAGCAGGTAGTGATCGGCGACGTCCAACCGCGACCAGCGCAGCCACCAGGCCCCGTAGCCGGCCAGCAGAATCGCCGCGGCATCCAGCAGCGGGCCGAAGCGGCTCAGCCCAGGGCTTGGCGGTTGACGGGCGCTCACGCGGGTTCTGTCCCGGCGTCGGCCCGCGGCAGCAGGGGCTGCAGGCTGGCAAAGGCGACAAATACCGCCAGCGGGGTCAGGTACAGGAAGGTGCGGTGGAAGGTGATGCCCTGCTCCAGGCTCTGGCCGTACTGGGTAAAGCCAAAAATCAGCACCAGCACCACGGCACCCAGTGTCAGCAGCAGCAGAGCAATGCTGTTGAGGCTGGCGACGCCGCACACCAGCAGCCGCGCCAGCAGCGCGGCCACCAGCAGCAGTCCCAGCAGATGCCAGTTGTCGTCAACGAAGAACGTTTGCCCCAGGTAGGGCAACAGGGGGCTGAGCTGCAGCTGCAATCCCGGCAAATGGCCGGGCAGGTCCAGGGCCGGCCGGTCTGCCAACTGCGCCACCAACTGCGGGTTCAGTCCCGCCAGCAAGCCCGCCCCGAGCAGCAGCAGCCCGCAGAGCAGGCCCCACCGCAGCCAGCGCGCGGGGGGATGCCAGCGGTACAGCAGCACTCCCAGTACCAGCAGCAGGGCGAACCCCAACCCCGGGGTTTTCAGCAGAGTGCAGAACAGGGCCAGTGCCAGGGTCAGCCCGGCGTAGCGCCACTCGCCGCTGCACTGCCACTGGGCCAGGGCCATCGCCCCCAGCATGAAGCAGGCCCCCAGCCACAGGTCCGCGTAGCCCGGCAGCACTGCGTGGGTGGTCAGCAGCGGCATGCTGAGCAGCAGGTAGACCGCCAGCGCCGCCGGCACCCGCCCCAGCCCGTGCAGGCGCAGGTGACCCCACAGGGCCAGCGCGCAGGCTGCGGGCAGCAGCAGCCAGGGCAGGAACAGCAGGGTGTGGTCCGCGGTTCCCGCACCCAGCATCTGCCACAGCAGCAGCAGGGGCACGCCCGGTGGGTAGTCACTCGCGCGCCAGTTGCCCAGGGTATAGACCTCGGTGCCCGGCGCCGCCGCCAGCCAGGCCGGCGGCAGCACAAAGTCGGTGAGGCGGCCGTGGTCAAACCACACCACCGCCCGCGGCACCCAGTTCATCCACGCGTCCCAGGCAAACAGCGGCCGCAGGGCCAGCTCCTCCGCCAGCACCGAGCCCCGGCTCCAGAGGAACCAGGCCAGGGGCAGCAGCCACAGCAGGTCCGCCGGCGCCAGGGCCAGGGCAGGGCGCCAGTGGCCAGGGTGACGCCGCCAGCTGTAGCCCCACAGCGCGGCGCTGAGCAGGGCCAGGGTAGCGGCCAGCGGCCACCAGGCGAGCTGCAGGCCCAGTGCATCCCAGGCCAGCAACAGCAGTACCACCAGCAGCTGCCCCAGCAGATAGCCGTGGCCCAGCAGCAGAGTGCCCGGCACTGGTCCCAGCCAGCAGCGCAGCACCGCGCTGCCCGCGATCCAGGGCAGCAGAGTGGCGACGAGCAGCCCGGCGGGCTGCAGCCCCTGGAGCAGAACCATCAGCGGGGCCGCTCCGCAATCCGGTACAGCTCGCCCAGCGGGTCGCTGTCGATCAGGGTCGCCGCCACCTGCTGCCGGCCATCCTCCAGCAGCCCGTGCAGCGGGTCATAGCGGACCTCGGTGACGGGGTGCAGCAACAGCACCAGGTCGCCGGGACGGAGATACTCGGCAGGGACCAGGCGCCGGCCAAAATTGTAGACATTCAGCGGCAGCAGCCGGTACTGCAGGCGCAGGCGGGCGAAGTGGTGCCCCTTGTCGGCGTCGTGCAGCAGGAACAGGCGCTGGTGGCGCAGGGGCTGCAGCAGCTGCTGCAGATGTGCGGCGTAGCGCTGCAGCTTGGGGTCGATGTCGCGGAGGGCCTTGTCGGCGTGGCTGAGGGCGCCGAACTGGGCCCGGGTGTCCTGCAGCTGCCGCTGCAGCTGCTGCTGCCAGAGATAATCCAGCGCCAGCCAGGGCAGCAGCAGTACCCAAAGCCCGGCCACGGCCAGGGTGCCGCGGGGCTCCCGGCGCCAGACCTGCCAGCCCGCCACCAGCAGCAGCGCCAGTCCCGCCCACAGTCCCGCCGCTGCCGCCGGCTGGATCAGGGTGTCGCCGTGCACCCCCGGGTAGCGGTTGGCGGAGGACTGACGCCAGGGGTGAAAGCGCTGCCACTCCGCGAGACCGCGCTGTACGGTGCTGGCACGATTGATCCCGTGCAGGCTGAGCTGCTGCAGCCGCAGGGGCTCGGGGCCCCGCAGGCCGAACACACCTACGGCCAATTCCAGCAGTTCACCCTGCCATGATTCGATCCGCCACAGGTTTTGCCAGCTAACCCCGTCCATGGGGTACTCCAGCTCGGCAAAGTGCATTCCTTCGCTACGTTCGGCGCTGCGCCAGAACAGCATCACCGTCTGTCCGGGCTGCACGCCCTCAAGGTTTAGTCGTAATTGCGCGAAGTCGTCGGCAGCAAGCCCCTGCAGCTGCATTTGCCAAACAGCCTCACCGATTTGACGGCCACCGCGTTGCGCTGGCTGCATGGCCTGCACCAACATGCTGTCGCCCTCGACACCGGCACGGGCGGCCACGACTGCGGCAAAGTCTCGGCCCGGCAGAGTCAGCTCCACCTTCGAGGCAACCGGAACACCGGACGGGTAAAGTGCGGGCAGGAGGGTCCACAACAGCAGCGCCGACAGCGCTAGAGCAGCGAAGCCCTGAAGAGCACCGATTAACCACGGTAGGCGGATTACCTGCTGCATGTTTCCTGATTAAACGTTTTAAATGCGTTGGCGTC
>JBLRXF010000371.1:0-3053 GCA_047920875.1 Haliea sp.
ACCGACTGGCCCTGGCTAGGCTCCTGGCGTTACCTGAACGTCCGTTCCCTGCGTCTGGCGCGTGGCCTCTGGCAGCTGCGCCGCGCCACGGCGGCACTTGAGGAGGTGGAAGAGTCCCTGTCTCTCGCCGCCTTTTTGCAGCAGCAGTCTTTCGATCCCCTGTTCTGGCGCGGCCTGGTACTGCCATTGCTGACCACTATCTGTACCTGCGACGAAGCGCAGCTCTTGGCCTGGCCCGCGCCCCAGCTGTTGGGGCTGTTGGATGACATTCTCCACGGCGGCGGCCTGGTGCGGCTGCGGGGCGGTACTTCGGCGCTGGTCGCAGCGCTGGCCGCGGACATCCCGGCCTTTACCGGCAGCCCTGTAAGCCGGGTAGCGCAGCAGGAGAACGGAGTGCTGGTGCACAACGCCCGCGGTGAAGGTGGGCAGTTCGATTATGTCATTCTGGCGGTGCAGGCCAACCAGCTGGATTTCCTCGAGGGTAAGCAGTTGCAGCGGGAAAAGCAGGTGCTCGGCGCGGTGCGCTTTGATAGTGGTGAACTCTGGCTGCACCAGGACCCCCGCTTCCTGCCGCGCCGTGCAGCGGACTGGAGGGCGCTGAATTTCCAGACCGATCCCGGGCTTGAGCGGGTCATGTTCACGGTGCTGGTGAATGCCGTCGAGCCGACGCTGGCAACGCCGGAGCCGGTGCTGCAGACCTGGAACCCGCTCTATGAGCCCGAGCCAGCCACTGTTCTGGCGCGGGTACCGCTGCAGCGTGCGGTCGTTCACGCGGGCACCGCCGAAGTCCATCGGGCGCTGGCCGAGTGGCATGCGCAACCCGGTCGACGGGTATTCTACAGCGGCTCCTGGGCCTGCCCGGGAGTGCCCTTGCTGGAGACCGCAGTCCGTTCGGCACAGGCGGTGGTCTCGCGCTTGCAGCTGCTTGAACGCGGCCGCGCTGGCGGGGCGATACCCGATCGGCAATAATCTCTGCTTCCTGTTTCAGGTGTGTCCGGATGAAAACTTTCTTCAAGATCGCGCTGGTACTGGCCGCCCTCATTGGCGCAGCTGTGCTGGTACTGGCAAAGGGCAAGCAGCCGGAACCTTTTGTACCCGGCACAGAGAGCGCGTCTCGCCTGCAGTTCGGGCCGCTGGCAGTGGCGCGGCTGGATACCGGCTTTGTCGACGACACCCGCCCCACTGCCACCAACGGCGATTACGCCGGCAGTGGGGAGCGACGCCTGGAGGTCACCGTGTGGTATCCGGAGGAGACGGACTACGCGCCCTATCCCCTGCTGGTCTACAGCCACGGTTTTTCCTCCTCACGTCGGGAAGCCGCCTACCTGAATGAGCACCTTGCCAGCCTTGGCTATGTGGTGGTGGCCGCGGACTATCCGCTCACCACTATGCGCGCGCCCGGGGGGCCGCAGGTGAAGGACGTGGTCAATCAGCCTGCGGATGTCAGTTTCCTGATCGACAGCCTGCTGCAGTTGTCCGCCACCAGCGGCCACTTGCTGCACGAACAGGTCGACCCGGAACGTATTGGTGCCCTGGGCCTGTCACTGGGCGGTCTGACCACCACTTTGGCAGTGTTCCACCCGGAACTGCGCGATACGCGTATCCAGGCGGCGATCTCCATTGCCGGCCCCACCTTTGTGTTTACCCCCGTTTTCTACCGCCAGCATGCGCTGCCCTTTCTGATGTTGGCCGGCGATATCGATGCCCTGGTGCCCTACGGAGCCAACGCAGCGCCGGTGCCCGAGCGGGTACCCGGGGGCGAGCTGGTTACTCTGCGCGCAGGGTCCCACACCGGATTCGCCGGGCCCGCCGGCGTGATGCGCTGGCTGCACAACCCGGATGCGATCGGGTGCTGGATTGTCGAACGCAACGCGGGCGACGCCATGGAGGAGCCCTGGTTTGACCTTATCGGGCCGCCGGAGATGGGTATCGACTACACCGCCGAGGCCGATCTGTGCACCCTGGACCCGCTGCCGGAGGCCATGAACACCCTGCGTCAGCAGATGATTACCCGGGTAGTGGTGACCAGCTTCTTCGAGCGCCAGTTTTCGCGCTCTGTATCCTCAAGGACTGCCGCTGCTCGCTATTTACGGCAAGTACTGGCGGCCGAACTCAAGGATGTGACCTACGCAGTGTCCGTGAACTGAGTCGCCCAAGGTCGCAGACCAGGGTGGTCGCCAGCGCTCGTCACTACCGAGCGTGAAGCGGAGAGAGTGGCGCTAGGGTCGCTTGTCCGCCGTCAGTACCTGCACGGGATGCACCGGCGCGAGCTTGCCCTGGGGGTTCAGCTTGCGCACCTCCAGCGCCATGGCCGCCAGCGCCGCCTGCCGGTTCTGCGGTGCCGGGTGGGTGCTGAGAAATTCCGGTGGCCGCTTGCCGTCGCCCACGGAGCCCATTTTGGCCCACAAACTGACCGCCGCGTCCGGGTCGTAGCCCGCGCGGGTCGCAATTTCCAGCCCCAGCTGGTCGGCCTCCAGCTCGGCGGTGCGGCTGTTCGGCAGCTGCAGGGCCAGAGTAGCCGCCATCCCAGCTGCACCCATGGCCATATTGGGGTGATCTGACATGGCGCCGACTGCGACGACGCCAAGGGTTGTAGCCATGGCCCGGGACATGCGTTCGGCGGTGTGGTTGGCGAGGGCGTGAGAGATCTCGTGGCCCATGATCTGGGCGAATTCCGCGTCGGTCAGCTTGAGCTGTGTGAACAGGCCGGTGTACACGGCCATGCGCCCCCCCGCCATGCACCAGGCGTTGACGGTCTTGTCGTCATCCACCAGGGCCACGCTCCACTCCCAGCCTGCCGACTCCGGATATTCGGCGATTGCCACCGACACCAGGCGCCCGGTAATGGTGGCCACCCGCTGGGCCAGTGCCTTGTCGTTGGAGAGCTGGTCCTTGGCACCCATATCCGAGACAGTGCTCAGGTAGGCGGCGCGGGATTCCACAATGGCAGCCTCCGGTGAAATCAGCATCAGCTGCTTGCGGCCGGTGGGGCTGGTGACGCAGCCGCCGAGCAAGCAAGCGACTGTCAGCAGAACAAGTAGTTTTTTCATGGG
>JBLRXF010000372.1:0-3052 GCA_047920875.1 Haliea sp.
CAGCACTGCCGCCTCAAGATTGTGTTTCACTCCACTTTCATTGGTAAGACGGGCAAGGTCTGGAAGTTATTCCCGGCAATCCGACATTTTTTTGCGGCCGGCAGCTAGGGCTCCAGCGCCAGGGTCATGTTGACCGTTACGCTATAGCTATTTTCTCCCTCCGCCACGGGCACGCTGCCGGAATCCGCCGCCATCATCAACTGCCCCCGGGCCATCGGCATGGGGCGCGGCTGATAGGACGACTGCTCGGAAATCTCCAGGATCCTCCCGCTCTTGACCCCCGCCGCCGCAGTGAGCGTTGCGGCACGTTGCAGCGCATCCTTGACCGCCGCCACCCGGGCCTGCTCCAGCGCAGCGGCCGGATCGTCGTTCAGAAACTGGATATTACCCCCCTGATTCACCCCAAGAGAGACGGATCTGTCGAGAACCGGACCTACCTGGTCAAGATCGCGCACCCGCACCAGCAAACTGTTGCTGACGGTATAGCCCACGATTGCGGGCGGCTCCTGGTGACCAGCGGCGTTTGGCTGGTGATGGCGATAGCGGGGCTGGATGGAAAACTGGGCGGTCTGCAAGTCACGCTCGGCGATGCCGGATTTGCGCATCTCGGCCAGGACTTCCCGCATGGCCTCGCTATTGGCGTCCAGAGCCTCCCTTGCGCTTGCACCCTCCCGGGTCACCATCAAGTGCAGCAGCGCCATGTCAGGCGCCAGAGTCGCCCGCCCCTCACCGGTCACGCGAATCTGGGGCTGAGGATCTGCGTCATCGGCCTGAACAGCAGCACCCACCAGCAATAACAGGCACAGGCCCAGGCCCAGGGTCTTTGGTATCAACATCGTCATCGTAGCTACTCCTTGGTGGTGAGTTCTCGGGCCGGCCGACCATCATGAGGGCAGCCGTCAGGCAAAGCGCAGACGAACTCTGGCGCCGGCGAGTCCGTCACTGTCTATACTCAGGCTGCCAGAATAGCTGGCGGCGATATCGGCGGCCACCGAGAGACCAAGACCCTGGCCCTCACCGCGACTGTCGGCGCGGAAACCGCGCTGGAGGATAGCCGCGCGCAGCGCGGGGGCCACGCCGGGGCCATCATCTTCGACAATGATATCCAGCGGATTATCCCCACCGCCCGCGGCGCTGATACGAATCCGGCGAGCCGCGTACTTGCAGGCATTGTCCATGAGATTACCCATGATCTCCATCAGATCGCGCTCGTCGCCACGGAAGCGACAGTCGGACTCTACCAGCAACTGGATATCCAGCTCCCGAGTGGCATATACCTTGAGCAAGCTGCTCCGCAGACGCTCCAGCACCGGCTCCACCGCAACCCGCTGCAACAACCGGCTTCCACTCTCAACAGCCCTCTGCAGCTGGTAGGAGACGATCTCCTCCATCCGGTCAGTCTGCTCGGCCACCAGATCGGGATAGTCATTGGCTGCGGGGTCCGCCGTTCTGATCACCGCCAGCGGTGTTTTCAAGCTGTGAGCCAGATCACCCATGGTACGGCGAACCCGCTCCCGACGCTGCAGCTCGCCCTGCAGCAAGGCATTCAGATTACGGGTCAGGGTTCGAACCTCCTGGGGATAAGGCCGCTGCAGCAGCAGCGCCTCACCGGCCTCGATCCTGGCAATATCGGCCGCCAGCTCGCGCAGCGGCCGCAGACCCCAGGTCAGAATGACCACCTGACAGCCCAACAGCAGCAAGGCAGATCCACCCAGCCAAAGCCGCAGGCTACGCCGGTACTGCGCTATCTCGGCCTCAATGGGCGCCGTCGTCTCCAGTACCGTGAACCGGAGAGGCACGTCCTGCTGCTCTGCTGTCGCCCACATAACCTGTAGCGAGACCCAGAGATGCCCATTGTAGCGCGCGCTGCTGCGGGTGCCTGGAGCGAGGGTCGGGATCTCAGCCAGCACCAGGCCGGGATTGAATGTCAGTGCGGAATCCGAGGCCCACAACAGATCTCCCCGGCCATTGCTGACCAGAGCGGCGAGTCCGGAATTCGGCTGACTCAGGCGAGGCTCAAGCAGCTGTGCGGGCATTGTGAGGCTCTCCTCGAATTCAGCCTGGGCCAGGAGAGCAAGAAGCTGTAGATGCAGACGCTCCGCCTGGGCGGCTTCCATACTGAGGCGGTGACTGCGCTCCAGGTACCAGCCGGTCGCACCCAGAAAGAGCGGCAACAACAGAGCGCTGGCCAGCAGCAGGCGAGCAGCGAGTGAGTGGGTGCCCCGGTTCACGATGTCTGCGGGCTAAGCACAAACCGGTAACCGGCGCCGCGCACGGTCTCCATGGGCTGCAGACAGCCCTGTGGATCCAGCTTCTTGCGCAGGCGGGCGTCATCCTCGACCAGCAGCATGCGCAAAACTCAGCCCTTGACCGTTACGGTGATCACGCGGCCCGAGTCCAGCAGCAGCTTTACCCGGTAGACTTCACCCTCGCGCGAGACGCTCAACACCCTCCCGCCGTGCTGAGCCTGCGCACGGGCAGCGGCCTCGCGGGGAGTCAGCCCTGTTTGCTGCGCCGCTGGCTTGCCCTGCTGGGCCAGCGCGTGCTGCGAAACCATAAATCCTGTGCCCGCCAGCAACAGCCATGTCGTGAAGCTTGCCATCAGGATTCTGTTGCGCATTGCCGTCCTCGCGGATTCAATCAAGCGTTTGCCGCCCAAGCCAAACTACGGGTTCGTCGTCTGGCTGAGGCCCTGTTTCAGGTGCTGAATAGTACAGCTTTGAGCGCAGCTTGTGCGATAGCCGGCATTCTCGCCTCATGGGCAGCTTGAATGTAGCTGGCTGAACACAGGCTGAACCGGCCCGCGAAATTCGCAGGTGCCCGTTCAGGCCCCATTCAGCTCCAACTGCCTAATCTGGCCACAGTCACCAGCGTTGGCAGCCGTCAAGGCAGCGGTTGACCCAGATACACAAGCGCTATCGCAATGCCGCTAAGGCCGGCCGGGCGCCCCTAGCCGCAGAGGAGGCCGCGCGCTACACTCGAGCTCCGCACAGGAGATCAGACATGCGCACAATACTCACACCCCTGCTGGCGACGCTCACCCTGCTTGGTA